>NZ_JCALDR010000009.1:0-207099 GCF_059812965.1 Mycobacterium sp. NGS29 | reverse complement strand
CCGCTCCTCCTCATCGCTACGCTCTGCATCGTCACGCGTCCGCTCCGACCGTTGCCGCGCCCAGCCTGGCGACCATCGCTTTGTCTTGTTCGATCTCGGCCAACGTGCCACCCAAGGCAGCACGGATGATGCGGCCCACTTCGTCGGCGAGGAACGCCAGGCCGTGCACCTTGCTGACCGATTGCACGTTGACCAGGTACTTCGCCCGCAACAGCATCGCGAGTTGGCCGAGGTTCATCTCCGGGCACACCACCTGCGGATAACGCCGCAGCACGTCCCCGAGGTTGGCCGGGAACGGGTTGAGGTAGCGCAGGTGGGCGTGGGCCACCTTGACGCCCTTGCGGCGCGCCCGTCGGCACGCTTCACCGATCGGTCCGTAGGAGCTCCCCCACCCGATCAGGAGCAGCTCGGCGTCGCTGGTGGGATCATCCACCTCGAGATCCGGGACACTGATGCCGTCGATCTTCGCCTGCCGGATCCGGACCATCAGGTCATGGTTGACCGGCTCGTAGGAGATGTCACCAGAACCGTTCGCCGCCTCCAGGCCGCCGATGCGGTGCTCCAGACCCGGCGTTCCGGGCACTGCGAACTGTCGGGCCAAGGTGTCCCGGTGGCGGGCATACGGCTGGAACGGCTCGTCCGGTTTGGCAAAGACGTGCTTGATCGGCTTCAGCGAAGTGACGTCCGGGATGCGCCACGGTTCGGAGCCATTGGCGATGGCGCCGTCGGAGAGCACGATCACCGGGGTGTGGTACGACACCGCGATGCGGACGGCTTCGATAGCTGTCTCGAAACAGTCCGAGGGTGACCGGGGCGCCACCACGGCCACCGGGGACTCACCGTTGCGGCCGAACAGCGCCTGCAACAGGTCGGCCTGCTCGGTTTTGGTCGGCAGACCCGTTGACGGACCGCCGCGCTGCACATCAATCACGATCAGCGGCAGTTCGGTCATCACGCTCAACCCGAGTGCTTCGGACTTCAACGAAATGCCGGGGCCTGAAGTGCTGGTGACGCCCAGCGCGCCGCCGTACGAGGCGCCGATGGCGGCGCAGATGCCACCGATCTCATCCTCGGCCTGGAAGGTGATGACGTTGAAGTTCTTGTGTTTGGACAGCTCGTGCAGGATGTCCGACGCCGGCGTGATCGGGTAGCTGCCGAGCACTACCTGCTTGTCGGCCAATTGGCCCGCTGCGACGATGCCATAGGCCAGCGCGGTGTTACCGGAGATCTGCCGGTACTCGCCGGCCGGCAGCGAAGCCTTGGACACCTCGTAAGTGGTGCCGAACGCCTCGGTTGTCTCGCCGTAATTCCAGCCCGCTTTGAGGGCCAGCACATTGGCCTCGGCCACATCGGGCTTGCGGACGAATTTCTCCCGGATGAAGTTCTCACTGGTCTGGATCGGACGCCCGTACATCCACGACAGCAGGCCCAGGGCGAACATGTTCTTGGCGCGCTGACCGTCTTTCTTGGTCGCCCCGATCGCTTCGACGGCGCCGAGAGTGAGCGTGGTCATCGCAACGGAATGCACCACATATTCCTCGAGCTCATCAGTCTCGAGGGGATTGGTGACGTAGCCGACCTTGGTGAGATTGCGCTTGGTGAATTCGTCGGAATTCACGATCACCATGCCCCCGCGCGGCAGGTCGCCGATGTTGGCCTTGAGGGCCGCGGGGTTCATCGCGACCAACACGTCCGGCCGGTCTCCGGCGGTCAGTACGTCGTAGTCGGCGATCTGTATCTGGAAGGACGAGACGCCCGGCAAAGTCCCTGCGGGAGCGCGGATCTCGGCGGGATAGTTGGGCTGCGTGGCCAGGTCGTTGCCCAGCAGCGCCGCGTCTGAGGTGAACCGGTCACCGGTCAGCTGCATGCCGTCGCCGGAGTCCCCGGCGAATCGGATGACGACGTTCTCCAGCCGCTGTCGGCCGACTTGACTTTGAGATCCGTTGTGAGACTCTGTCCCGGCGCCGTTGCCGTTCGGATTCACGCCTCCGCCTTCCATTGGCCCTCCGGACGGGCACTCCGCTGCAGCTCGACGATACGCGCGCCGAAGTGCCATCTCCGCTAACACGTTTTTGCTGTCACCAGCGGTACCAATTATGACACTTTTATAAGGATGTCTGTTCGACGCCTCAGGCTTATTACCGGCGAGTACGCAGGTAAATGCCGATGTCACGGTGACGCCGGTGGGCGTCAGGAGCAAAACTGTGGTTTTGGTCACTGTACCGGCGAGACGGCGCGCTCCGCCCGCGCACGAGCTACGGCTCGCGCAGGAAGCCGGGGCGTTTAAGCGGTCTTGTCGCGTCGCTCGCTGCGGGACTGCTTGCGCGGCACGATCGTCGGCAACACGTTGTCCTGCACCGTTTCTTTGGTGACGACCACCTTGGCCACGTCGTCGCGGCTCGGGATGTCGTACATCACCGGCAGCAAGACTTCTTCCATGATGGCGCGCAGACCACGGGCGCCGGTGCCGCGATGAATCGCCTGGTCGGCGATGGCCTCGAGGGCGTCGCCGGTGAATTCCAGCTCCACGTTGTCCATCTCGAAGAGCCGCGTGTACTGCTTGACCAACGCGTTCTTCGGCTCGGACAGGATCTTGACCAGGGATTCTTTGTCCAGGTTGGTGACCGACGCGACGACTGGGAGGCGGCCGATGAACTCCGGGATCAGGCCGAACTTGATCAGATCCTCCGGCATCACTTCGGCAAAGTGGTCGGTGGTGTCGATCTCGGCCTTCGAACGCACCTCGGCGCCGAAGCCCAGCCCCCGCTTGCCGACCCGTTCGTAGATGATCTTTTCCAGACCGGCGAAGGCGCCCGCGACGATGAACAGCACGTTGGTGGTGTCGATCTGGATGAACTCCTGGTGCGGGTGCTTGCGGCCGCCCTGCGGCGGCACCGAGGCCTGGGTGCCCTCCAGGATCTTGAGCAGGGCCTGCTGGACGCCCTCGCCGGAAACATCACGGGTGATCGACGGGTTCTCACTCTTGCGAGCGATCTTGTCGACCTCGTCGATGTAGATGATGCCGGTTTCGGCACGCTTGACGTCATAGTCGGCGGCCTGGATGAGCTTGAGCAAGATGTTCTCGACGTCTTCGCCCACGTAACCGGCCTCGGTCAGCGCGGTGGCGTCGGCGATGGCGAACGGCACGTTGAGCATCTTGGCCAGCGTCTGGGCCAGGTAGGTCTTGCCGCAACCGGTCGGACCCAGCATCAGGATGTTGGACTTGGTCAGTTCGACGGGCTCGTAGCGCGAGTCACGGCCCTTTTCGCCAGCCTGGATGCGCTTGTAGTGGTTGTAGACCGCGACCGCCAGCGTCCGCTTGGCGGTGTCCTGCCCGATGACGTAACCCTCGAGGAAGTCGCGGATCTCGATCGGCTTGGGCAATTCGTCGAGCTTCACATCGTCAGCGTCGGCGAGTTCCTCTTCGATGATCTCGTTGCACAGGTCGATGCACTCGTCACAGATGTAGACACCGGGGCCCGCAATGAGTTTCTTGACTTGCTTCTGGCTCTTTCCGCAGAACGAGCACTTCAGCAAGTCACCGCCGTCTCCGATGCGCGCCATGATGCTTCAGGGCCTACTTCCTGTGTCGCCGTATCGTCTTGCCTGCCGCGTGTTCCCCACGACGCTACCCGTTTGTTCCGGCTCGCCGCGACCGTTAACGCCGAATAGCTTGCTTGGGATTCACTGGATGATCGCGCTTCTCGTGTGCAAGCAACATATCGCCCGTCGGGGTCCGTCACTCGACGAGACGCGCTTTACGTGTCTCTGGCGTGTCGCGGTCGTTACGCCACCGACGCTCAGAGTGCCGGCGGTCAGGCGTTCTGCGCGGAAAGTTTCCGGTATTCCAGCACCGTGTCGATGATGCCGTAATCCTTGGCGTCCTCGGCGGTGAGGATCTTGTCCCGGTCGGTGTCCTTGCGAATCACCTCGGCATCCTTGCCGGTGTGGCGGGCCAGCGTGGTCTCCATCAGCGTGCGCATCCGCTCGATCTCGGCGGCCTGGATCTCCAGGTCGGAGAACTGCCCCTGGATCACGCCGGACAGCGACGGCTGGTGGATCAGCACCCGCGCGTTGGGCAGCGCCATCCGCTTACCGGGTGTGCCGGCAGCCAACAGCACCGCGGCCGCAGACGCGGCTTGACCCAGGCACACGGTCTGGATGTCGGCCCGCACGTACTGCATCGTGTCGTAGATCGCCATCAGTGAGGTGAACCCGCCACCGGGCGAGTTGATGTACATGGTGATGTCGCGGTCGGGGTCCAACGATTCCAGCACCAGCAGCTGCGCCATGATGTCGTTGGCCGACGCATCGTCGACCTGGACGCCGAGGAAGATGATGCGTTCCTCGAACAGCTTGTTGTACGGGTTGGATTCCTTGACGCCGAAGCTGGAGTGCTCGATGAACGACGGCAGGATGTAGCGCGCCTGCGGCTGGATCTGGGGATTCATTATGCGTCTCCGTTGATGTGTGCGGCGCGGGTGATGATGTGGTCGACAAAGCCGTATTCCAGGGCTTCCTGGGCGGTGAACCAGCGGTCGCGATCCGAGTCGGCCTCGATGCGTTCGATGGACTGACCGGTGAACTCGGCGTTGAGGCGGAACATCTCTTTCTTGATGACGGCGAACTGCTCAGCCTGGATGGCGATGTCGGCCGCGCTGCCGGTGACTCCACCGAGGGGCTGGTGCATCAGGATGCGGGCGTGCGGCAACGCGTACCGCTTACCCTTGGTACCTGCTGCCAGCAGGAACTCCCCCATCGAGGCGGCCATGCCCATCGCGTAGGTCGCGATGTCGCAGGGCGCCAGAACCATCGTGTCGTAGATGGCCATGCCGGCGCTGATCGAGCCGCCCGGCGAGTTGATGTAGAGGTTGATGTCCTTATCGCCGTCCTCGGCGGCGAGCAGCAGAATCTGCGCGCACAACCGGTTGGCGACCTCGTCGTTCACCTCCGAGCCCAGGAAGATGATGCGCTCGGAGAGCAAGCGCTCATAGACGGAGTCCGTGAGGTTGAGACCCACCGAGTTCGATCGCATGTCAGTCACTTTTCCCACCGCGGGGACACCTGCTTTCTTTGTTGCTTGTTGCACCGACACTAACGAACCCGACCCGCCCCATGACTACCTGAAACGGGCGCGTTCGCTCACAGCGTCATGTGGTGGATTCGTCGCTCTTCTCGGCGTCGTCCGCTGCCGATGGTTTTTCGTCGGCGTCTTCGTCGGACTCCGCCGGCTCGACCTGGTCGACACTCCCTGGCTCATGGTCGTGATCATGGTCGTGATCGTCATGGTCATGGTCATGGTCATGGCCCGCGTGCCGCTTGCCGAAGAAGTCACTGGTGTCGATGGCATTGCCGGCGTTATCGGTGACCGTCGCCTTCTCGATCACCGCGCCGATCGCCAGACCGCGCCGCACGTCGGCGAACATGGCGGCCAACTGGTTGTTCTCCTGCAGGTAGGCGAACAACTGCTGTGGCTCAATGCCGTATTGGCGCGAGGTCAGCACCAGCCGTTCGGTCAGGTCCTCCTGACCGACCTGGACGTCGAGTTCGTCGGCGATGGCGTCCAGCAGCAGCTGACGCTTCACGTTCTTCTCGGCGGCGGCACGGGCTTCGGCGTCGAACTCCGCGCGTGAGGAGCCCTGCTGCTCAAGCACCTCGGCGAACTTGGCCTCGTCCTGGTTCAGGCCGCTCATCGCGGCGTGCACGGTCTCGTCGATCTGGGATCGCACCACCGCATCCGGCACCGGCACGTCGACCTGCTCGAGCAGCGCGTCCAGGGCGGCTTCGCGGATCTGGTCGGCCTGCTGCGCCCGCTTGGTGTTGCGCACCTGCTCGCGGAGGCTCTCGCGCAGCTCATCGATCGTGTCGAACTCGCTGGCCAACTGGGCGAACTCGTCGTCGGGCTCGGGCAGTTCGCGTTCCTTGATCGACCGCACGGTGACGGTGACCTCGGCGTCCTGACCGGCATGCTCCCCGGTCGCCAGCTTGGCGGTGAACGTCTTGGACTCGTCGACACCCAGGCCGATCACCGCGTTGTCCAGCCCGGCGATGAGTCGACCCGAGCCGACCTCGTGGGAGAGTCCCTCGGCCGCGGCGCCCGGCACGTCCTCACCGTCGACGGTCGCCGACAGGTCGATTGAAACGAAGTCCTCCATCAATACCGTCCGGTCCACGCCGGTCAGGGTGCCGAACCGGGCGCGCAGCGAGTCGAGTTCGGCCTCGACCTCTTCGTCGGTCACTTCGATGGGGTCGACGGAGACCGTGAGCGCATCCAGGTCGGGGATCTCCAGCTTGGGACGGACGTCGACCTCGGCGAAGAACTGCAGTTCCTCGCCGTACTCCTTATGGGTCACCTGGATGTTGGGGCGGCCGATGGGTTGCACATCGGATTCGGTGAGCGCCTGGCCGTAGCGGCTGGGCACGGCCTCCTCGATGACCTGGTCGAGCAGCGCCTCGCGTCCGAAGCGCGCCTCGAGCAACCGCGCCGGAGCCTTGCCGGGGCGGAAGCCCGGCAGCCGGACCTGCTTGGCCAGCTCCTTATAGGCCCGCTGGAAATCTGGCTCGAGCTCGGTGAACGGCACCTCCACATTGATGCGAACCCGGGTGGGGCTCAACTGCTTGACGGTGCTCTTCACGGGCGTGCTCCTCGATGTGTTCGTTTCGGCGCGCGGCAGTGCGCTTGTGGACGTGGTCGGGGTGACAGGATTTGAACCTGCGGCCTTCCGCTCCCAAAGCGGATGCGCTACCAAGCTGCGCTACACCCCGCGGTGACCACGAAATCCTACGGCCCGGTCACACCGGCCACGCAGCGACCTCAGACCTCACGGAGCGGTCACGTGACAGCGTCGATTAGATTTGATCTCCGCCACCACGTATCGTCTCGCTCGACTAATACATGCGGGCGTAGCTCAATGGTAGAGCCCTAGTCTTCCAAACTAGCTACGCGGGTTCGATTCCCGTCGCCCGCTCTGGGCGTATATTTTGCTCAACGGAAAGGCGCCATGAGCGACGTCGAAAGCGTCAGCAACGTGAGCATTCAAGGCTCGTGCGTGCCGAAATTCCAGGGCGTCCGCGAGGCATTCGAGCGCAATTTCGTGCTGCGCCACGAAGTAGGCGCCGCGGTCGCGGTCTGGGTCGACGGCGACCTGGTCGTCAATCTGTGGGGCGGTTCCGCCGACGCCGCCGGCACCCGTCCGTGGCAGGAGGACACCCTCACCACGGTGCTCTCCGGCACCAAGGGTCTGACGTCCACCTGCGTCCACCAACTCGCCGACCGGGGTGAATTGGACCTGCAGGCGCCGGTGGCCCGCTACTGGCCCGAGTTCGGGCAGGCCGGCAAGCAAGACATCACGCTGGCGATGGTGCTGAGCCACCGATCCGGGGTGATCGGGCCGCGTACCCGGTTGACCACCGAGCAGTTGCTCGATTGGGACTTCGTCTGCGAGCAACTCGCCGTCGCCGAACCGTGGTGGCGGCCGGGCACCGCGCAGGGCTACCACATGACGACCTACGGCTTCATCGTCGGTGAGGTGTTTCGTCGCGTCACCGGCCGTACGGTCGGCCAGTATCTGCGGACCGAAATCGCCGAACCGATCGGCGCCGAGATCCACATCGGTCTGTCGCCGAGCGAGCAGCTGCGCTGCGCCGACCGGGTGAACAAACCCACCGGCCGCCAACTGCTGGCCGAACTGCACGCCCCCGGCTACCCGACCAGCCTCGCCGAGCACCCCAAGGCCGGCATGGCGATCTCGATGGGCTTCCTCGCCGATGACGACCTGGACACCGAGAACCTGCAGCTGTGGCGGCAGCTCGAGTTCCCCGGCACCAACGGCCAGGTGTCCGCGTTGGGGATGGCCACCTTCTACAACGCGCTGGCCCAGGAGAAGCTGCTCAGCCGCGAACACATGGACCTGGTCCGGGAATGCCAGGGCGGATTCGAACCCGACCTGGTGCTGGGTCCCCGCGTCGCCGACCACGGCTGGGGTCTGGGCTACATGCTCAACCAGCGCTGCATCAACGGGCCCAACCCGAAGATGTTCGGCCACGGCGGGTTGGGTGGTTCGTTCGCGTTCGTCGACCTGGAACACCGGATCGGCTACGGCTACGTGTCGAATCGCTTCGATGCCAGCAAGGCCAACGCCGACCCGCGCAGTGTCGCCCTGAGCAACGAGGTCTATCGGGCGCTCGGGGTCATCCCGAGCTGAGCAGGGCCACCGCGTCGAGACGGTATTCAGGACGCCACATTCGCCGCGGAGACGCGCTGAGTTCAGTCTCGGCGCCACCACTACAGGCTCGAGGCCTAAGGTCGCTGAGGTGGTGAGTCAGGTCTGGCAATTCGGGCACCAGAACAGATTTCGGCCCTCCAGCACTTCAGTGCGCACCGTTTCCCCACACACCCGGCACGGGTCGCCGGCTCGCCGGTATACATAGGTGCGCGGCCGGCCGCGTCCGTACGAGGGCGCGCCGTGATCGTGTTCCGGGCGGACCACAACGATCTTGCCGCGACGCAACCCGACCTTCATCAGCGCCACCAGATCGGTCCATGCGGTGCTGAACTCGGGCTCGGAGATGTCCACGCCCGGCCGGTGCGGGTCGATGTTGTGCCGGAACAGCAACTCGTTGCGGTAGACGTTGCCCACCCCGGCGATGACGGTCTGGTCCATCAGAAGCGCACCAATTGTCCTGCGAGACTTACTGATTCGCGCCCAGGGCCGGGCCGGGTCGGCGTCGGCGCGCAACGGGTCGGGACCCAGCCGGGCGACTACTTCGTCGACCTGGCTCTCGTCGAGTAGCTCACACACCGTCGGGCCGCGCAGATCGGTGCCGTACTGCGCCCCGACCATGCGCATTCGCACCTGTCCGACCGGTTCTGGAACGGTGCCGTCCTCGGGTCGTTGCCATTCGGTGAAGGCGCCGTAGAGCCCGAGGTGCACGTGCACTACCGGGCCACCGGCGTAATGGTGGAACAGGTGCTTACCCCAGGCGCTGGCACGGCGCAACACCCGACCGTTGACCACTGCGGCGGCGTCGTCGAACCGGCCCTGCGGGCTCGACACCGCCACCGGCGCACCGGCGAACCGGCGTTGGTGCAACCGGGCCAGCCGGTGCAGGGTATGCCCTTCGGGCACTGCTCACTCTCCGGCGCCGGGCACCGGAGGCGCTTCGTGCGTGCGTTCGTAGGCGGCGAGAATGTCGATACGGCGTTGGTGGCGTTCAGCTTTCGACCACGGCGCGGACAGGAAGGCGTCGACGATGGCCAGGGCCTCGTCGACGGTGTGCATGCGCCCACCGATACCGATCAACTGCGCGTTGTTGTGCTCGCGGGCCAGCGTTGCGGTCTCCACACTCCACGCCAGGGCGCAGCGCGCGCCGGGCACTTTGTTGGCGGCGATCTGTTCGCCGTTGCCCGACCCACCCAGCACGATGCCGAGGCTTTCCGGGTCGGCAACCGTGCGTGCCGCCGCAGCTATGCAGAATCCGGGGTAGTCGTCCTCGGCGTCATAGCTGAACGCGCCGCAGTCGATCGGCTCGTGGCCGGTCTTCTTCAGGTGCTCGATGATTTGCTGCTTGAGCTCGAATCCGGCGTGGTCGGATCCCAAGTAGACGCGCATGCCGGACATTGTGCCCGACGTCCCGGCGCCGGCAGCAGCGAACCGGCACCGCCGCCCGCCGAGTGTGCACTCGGTGGGAGGTCAGTCGAATTCGGGAGCCTCGGTACGACTTCGCTTGAGCTCGAAGAAGTGGGGGTAGGCCGCAAACGTCACCGACGCGTCCCAGAGCTTGCCGGCCTCCTCGCCGCGCGGGATCTTCGACATCACCGGCCCGAAGAACGCGCTCCCGTTGACGTGGATCGTCGGAGTACCGACGTCGAGTCCCACCGGGTCCATGCCGGCGTGATGGCTCTGGCGCAACGCTTCGTCGTAGGCGTCGTCGGAGGCCGCCTGCGCCAACTCGGCGGGCAGGCCGGCATCGACCAACGCCAGTTTGACGACTTCGTCGAGATCTGTGTTGCCCTCGTTGTGAATTCGGGTGCCCATCGCGGTGTAGAGCGGTTCCAACACCTTCGCGCCGTGCGCCTGCTCGGCGGCGATCGCCACCCGCACCGGCCCCCAGGCCTTCGACATCTTCTCCCGGTAGTCGTCGGGCAGACCTTCCCGGTCTTCGTTGAGCACCGCAAGGCTCATGACGTGGAACTGCACCTCGATATCGCGGACCTTCTCCACCTCGAGGATCCAGCGTGAGGTGATCCAGCACCACGGACACAGCGGATCGAACCAGAAATCGGCTTTCGACTTTTCAGGCATTGCTGCGGTCCTCTCCTCGGCAGTGGGTCCGCTCAGACACAACCGCAACCGCGGGCGGACTGTTCCCGCCGCCGCGAACCCCGCGATGTCAGCCGATATGTTGGAACGCGTGGCCCTACCCAACCTCACCCGCGACCAGGCGGTCGAACGCGCCGCCCTGGTCACCGTGCACAGCTACCGGATCAACCTCGACGTCACCGACGGGGCGGGGGCTCCCGGCTCCCGCACGTTCCGCTCCCACACCACCGTGGCGTTCGACGCGCTCGCCGGCGCCGACACAGTCATCGACATCGCCGCCGACAAGCTCCACAGCGCCACCCTCAACGGCCGGGACATCGACGTCTCCGGCTACGACGAATCGACCGGGATCCCGCTGCAAGGCCTGGCCGACCGCAACGTCGTGGTGGTCGACGCCGACTGCCGTTATTCCAACACCGGCGAGGGACTGCACCGCTTCGTCGACCCCGTCGACGACGAGACGTATCTCTACTCGCAGTTCGAAACCGCCGACGCCAAACGCATGTTCGCCTGCTTCGACCAACCGGACCTCAAAGCCACCTTCGACATCCAGGTGACCGCACCCGAGCACTGGAAGGTGGTCTCCAACGCTGCGACAGTGTCGGTCGAGAACGGCGTGCACACCTTCGCTACGACGCCGCGGATGAGCACCTACCTGGTTGCTCTGGTCGCCGGGCCGTACGCCGTGTGGAACGACAACTACACCGACGAGCATGGTGACATCCCGTTGGGCATCTACTGCCGGGCGTCGCTGGCGCCCTACATGGACGCCGAGCGGTTGTTCACCGAGACCAAACAAGGATTCGGGTTCTACCACAACAACTTTGGCCTACCCTACGCGTTCGGCAAGTACGACCAGTTGTTCGTGCCCGAATTCAACGCCGGCGCAATGGAAAACGCCGGCGCGGTGACATTCCTGGAGGATTACGTCTTCCGCAGCAAGGTCACCCGCGCATCCTATGAACGACGCGCGGAGACGGTGCTGCACGAGATGGCGCACATGTGGTTCGGCGATCTGGTCACCATGACCTGGTGGGATGATCTGTGGCTCAACGAATCCTTCGCCACCTTCGCCTCGGTGTTGTGCCAGGCGGAGTCCACCGAATACACCCAGGCGTGGACGACCTTCGCAACGGTGGAGAAGTCGTGGGCGTACCGGCAGGACCAGCTGCCTTCGACGCACCCGATCGCCGCCGACATTCCGGACCTGCACGCGGTCGAAGTGAACTTCGACGGCATCACCTACGCCAAGGGCGCTTCGGTGCTCAAGCAACTGGTCGCCTATGTGGGCTTGGAGGGCTTCCTGGCCGGCCTGCGTGACTACTTCCAGACCTACGCCTTCGGCAATGCCACCTTCAGCGATCTCGTCGCCGCGTTGGAGAAGGCATCGGGACGTGACCTGTCCGACTGGGGACAGCAGTGGTTGAAGACCACCGGATTGAACACCCTGCGGGCCGATTTCGACGTCGATGACGAGGGCACGTTCACCCGGTTCGCAGTCGCGCAGAGCGGCGCGGCACCCGGCGCGGGCGAAACCCGGGTGCACCGACTGGCCATCGGGATCTATGACGACGATGGTTCCGGGAAATTGGTGCGCGTGCATCGGGAGGAGATCGACGTCGAGGGTTCGACGACGGAAGTCCCTGCGCTGGTTGGTGTTTCGCGAGGAAAGTTGATCCTGGTCAACGACGACGACCTCACCTACTGCTCGTTGCGGCTCGACCCGGAGTCGCTGCAGACCGCACTCGACCGCATCGCCGACATCGCCGAACCGCTCCCCCGGTCGCTGGCGTGGTCGGCAGCGTGGGAGATGACCCGCGACGCCGAACTACGCGCGCGCGATTTCGTGGCGCTGGTGTCCGGCGGCATCCAGGCCGAGACCGAGGTCACCGTGTTGCAGCGGCTGCTGTTGCAGGCCCAGACCGCGGTGGGGTCCTACGCCGAGCCGGGCTGGGCGCGCGAGCACGGCTGGCCGCAGCTCGCCGACCGGTTGCTGGAGTTGGCGCGCGGCGCCGAGCCCGGCTCCGACCATCAGCTCGCCTTCGTCAACGCCCTGCTGTCCTCGGTGTTGTCGCCGCGGCATGTGGAAGTGCTGACCGGCCTGCTCGACGGCGATCCCGCCGAGCAGGGGCTGGCGGGTCTGGACGTCGACACCGACCTGCGCTGGCGGGTGGTGGTCGCGCTGGCCACCGCGGGCGTGATTGACGCCGACGGGCCCGAGACGCCGCGGATCGACGCCGAGGTGCGCAACGACCCGACTGCGGCCGGCAAACGGCACGGTGCGCAGGCATCGGCCGCGCGCCCGCAACTCGCCGTCAAGGAACAGGCGTTCACCGCGGTGGTCGAGGACGACACCCTGGCCAATGCCGTCAGCCGCGCCATGATCGCGGGCATCAGTGCGCCGGGACAGAGTGAGCTGCTCAAGCCGTTCACCGAGCGCTATTTCGCGGTCATCGCCGGCGTCTGGGCCCGGCGATCCAGCGAGGTCGCGCAGTCGGTGGTGATCGGCCTGTACCCCCACCAGGACATCAGCGAGGAGGCGATCGCCGCCGCCGACGAGTTCCTGTCCGACCCGCAGGTGCCACCGGCGCTGCGCAGGCTGGTGCTGGAAGGGCAGGCCGCGGTGCAGCGGTCACTGCGCGCGCGCAACTTCGACGACGGCGGCGACTAGGGCATCGGGCCCTAGGCCGGCGAAATCCCGGCGCTGAGCACGCGGATTGCGCTGACCAGTCCGTCGATCAGATGCCCCTGTTCGAAGGCCGACGACGCAGCGGCGACCCCGAGCGGCGCAGCGGACTCCGCGCCCCGACCACGCACCGCCGACCCGTAAACCACTTCGATGGCGCTCTGGTCCGGGGACACGGCGAGCAGCACCGCGTTGTTGGGCGTCGGCACCTTGGCCAGAATCTCGCGCGCGCGGGCGGCAGTGTCGCTGCCCAAGTCACCGAGATAGATGGCGAACCGCGCCTTGGACGCCCGCGACGCGTATTTCAGCGCATCGTCCACGGCGACCAAATCGCTGATCGGGAACGGGTAGTGCACGGAGAGCTCACCGGGCTGGGTGACTCCGGATAGACGTCCGCTGCTGGTGACCACCCAGCCTCTCGGCAGATCGGCCGGGTCTATCGTCGCAACTTCACCATGTGCCACTTGCGCCACCTCCTACCGAGAACTCCGACCCGTGTCCGCCGTGGCCGCCGCCGACAGCCTCGTCGGTGGCCGCCCACAGGATCGGGGCGTGGGTCCACTTCTCCGACATGTCATAGGTTGCCGGGTGCGGTCCCTTGCGGGTCATGTACACCAACAGCAGCAGGCCCGCCAGCACCAGCGGGATCCCGAGAAACATCAGGTGCAACTCCATAGCGTTCACGAGGCAAACGCTATCCCACCCGAGTCGGATACGGCACACCTGGCGGCCGGGAAATCAGGCCGCGCCCTCACCCAGGTACCGCGCCCAGTGCGGGTCCAGCTCCTTGACTGTGGACAACAGCCGCCAGTGCTGTCCCGTCGGCGGCAGCGGCGCCCGCCGCAACGACCAGCCGAGTTCGGTGAGTAACTTGTCGCCCTTGCGGTGATTGCAGGTGGCGCAGCAAGCGACGCAGTTCTCCCAGGAGTGGTCACCGCCGCGACTGCGGGGCACTACGTGGTCGATGGTGTCCGCCTTCGCCCCGCAGTATGCACAGCAGAACCGGTCTCGATGCATCAGCGCCGCGCGCGTCATCGGAACCCGGGCGCGGTACGGCACCCGGACGTAGGAGCGCAGCTGGATCACCGATGGCACCGCGATCGCCCTGGTAGCGGAGTGAATGACCGGGCCGGCCGGGTCGGCGTGCACCACGTCGGCCTTGCCGCACATCACCATCACGATGGCGCGGCGCAACGGCAGGGCGGTGAGGGGCTCGTAGGTGGAGTTCAGCAGCAGCACCCGACGGCGATTCCAGACCGATGCGCTCTCCACCCGCGTGGGCGGATGAGACGGTGAATCGACGCTGTGCAGACATGACGCGGTGGCTGGCCCGGTTCCATTTGCCGTGCTGCCGACACCTCGGTGGCCACGACGTTTGTTGCGCTGCGCCATAAATCCTCCGCCGACAGTCCACCATGATTTGCTGCCGATCGCACGACATTTGTTCCGGCTACGTCGTGTCGATCCGGTGAACACCGGGGCGGTGGCTGCGCCGCCCTGTGGCGGTGGGCCCACAATGGAGGGCGATGGAACAAGCAACCGAGTCTTTTTACGACGCCGTCGGCGGGGCGGAGACGTTCGACGCGATCGTGGCGCGCTTCTACGAACAGGTCGCCGACGACGAGATCCTGCGGCCGTTGTATCCCGAGGAGGACCTGACCGGCGCCGAGGAGCGCCTGCGCATGTTCCTCGAGCAGTATTGGGGCGGCCCACGCACCTACTCCGACCGACGCGGACATCCCCGGTTGCGGATGCGGCACATGCCGTTCCGCATCACGCCGATAGAACGCGACGCCTGGTTGCGGTGCATGCACACCGCGGTCGCGTCCATCGATTCGCAGACCCTGGACGACGAGCACCGGCGCCAGTTGCTGCAGTACCTGGAGATGGCCGCCCACTCGTTGGTCAACTCCGCGTTCTGATGACCGCTCAACAGGACTGGTGGCGCTCCGCGGTCTTCTACCAGGTGTATCCCCGCTCGTTCGCCGACAGTGACGGCGACGGCGTCGGCGACCTCGACGGTCTGACCAACCGGCTGGAACATCTGGAACAACTTGGCGTGCAAGCGATTTGGATCAACCCGGTCACCGTCTCGCCGATGGCCGACCACGGCTACGACGTCGCCGATCCCCGCGACATCGACCCGCTGTTCGGCGGGATGGCCGCCTTCGAGCGACTGATCGCCGCCGCGCACGCCCGTGGCATCAAAGTCACTATGGACGTGGTGCCCAACCACAGCAGCTCCCAGCATCCGTGGTTCCAGGCCGCGCTGGTTGCCGGTCCCGGCACCGAGGCACGTGACCGCTACTTTTTCCGCGACGGTCGCGGACCTGATGGGCTGCTGCCGCCCAACAACTGGGAATCGGTGTTCGGCGGACCGGCCTGGACGCGGGTGATCGAGCCGGACGGCAATCCCGGCCAGTGGTATCTGCACCTGTTCGACACCGAACAGCCGGACCTGAACTGGGATAACCCGGAGATCTCCGACGACTTCGAGAAAACGTTGCGGTTCTGGCTGGAGCGCGGTGTCGACGGGTTCCGCATCGACGTGGCGCACGGGATGGCCAAGCCCGCGGGGCTGCCGGACTCACCCGACGTGACCGAGGTGCTGCGTCACACCGACGACGACCCGCGGTTCAACCGGCCCAACGTGCACGCCATCCACCGCGACATCCGCAAGGTCATCGACGACTATCCGGGGGCGGTCACCGTCGGCGAGGTGTGGGTGCACGACAACGCCCAGTGGGCGCAGTACCTGCGCCCCGACGAACTACACCTCGGCTTCAACTTCCGGCTCACCCGTACCGGCTTCGACAGCACCGAGATCCGCGATGCGATACAGAACTCGCTGGACGCCGCCGCATTGGAAAACGCCACCCCGACCTGGACGCTGTCCAACCATGACGTCGGCCGCGAGGTCAGCCGGTACGGCGACGGCGAAGTCGGACTGCGCCGCGCCAAGGCCATGGCGATGGTGATGCTCGCGCTGCCCGGCGCGGTGTTCCTCTACAACGGCGAAGAGCTCGGGCTGCCCGACGTGGACCTGCCCGACGAGGTGCTGCAGGACCCGACCTGGGAACGTTCCGGGCACACCGAGCGTGGCCGTGACCGCTGCCGGGTGCCGCTGCCCTGGTCGGGCGAGGTCCCCCCGTTCGGGTTCTCCACCAATCCCGACACCTGGTTGCCGATGCCGGCGGACTGGGCGGGGCTGACCGTGGAAAAGCAGCTCGCCGATGCCGGGTCGACGTTGATGTTCTTCCGGCAAGCGCTCCGATTACGTAGGGAGCATGGTGAATTCGACGGCGCAGAGGTCTGGTGGCGGCCTGCTCCCAAGGACGCGGTGGTGTTCGCGCGTCCCGGCGGGTTGGTGTGCGCGCTGAATGCCGGCGAACTCCCGATCGCGCTGCCCCCGGGGGACGTCATTCTCACCAGCGCCCCGCTGACCGAAGGCCGGTTGCCACCGGACAGCACGGCCTGGGTGCTTGGTTAGCCGTTTCGCGATTCGGTGCCCGCTGCTCTATATCTGATGCATGGCGCCCTACGCGTGGACAGTGATCGGAGCCGGCCCCGCCGGAATCGCCGCGGTGGGACGACTACTCGATCAGGGCATCGGGCCGGAGCAGATCGCCTGGATCGATCCCGCCTTTGCGGCGGGTGATCTGGGCGGCAAATGGCGTTCCGTCTCGAGCAACACCATCGCCGGGACGTTCCTGGAGTACCTGAACGGCTCGTCGGCGTTCCGGTTTTCCGAAGCGCCGCCGTGTCCGCTGCGAGAGGTCGACCCGGCAGAGACCTGCGCCCTCGCGCTGGTGGCAGATCCGTTGCTGTGGATCACCGGGCAGCTGCGCGACCGGGTGACGAGTTTTCAGTCCACGGCCAGGGCGCTGTGGTTGGCGAACCGGCGCTGGCGAGTCGACACCGAGGACGCCGAAATCGTCTCCGACAACGTGATTCTCGCGGTGGGTGCCGTCCCGAAGACGCTGAATTATCCGCAGCTCGAGGAGATTCCGGTGGACGTCGCGCTCGATCCGGATAAACTCGCGCAGGTGACGTTGGACGGCGCGACCGTCGCCGTGTTCGGTTCGTCGCACTCGTCGATGATCGTGTTGCCGCATCTGCTGCGCCGGCCGGTGGCAAAAGTAATCAACTTCTACCGCGGTCCACTCAAATACGCGGTCTATCTTGATGATTGGATTCTCTTCGACGACACCGGCCTCAAGGGCCGGGCAGCGGAGTGGGCCCGCGAGAACATCGACGGCCGGTACCCCGACCGGTTGGAGCGGTGCTGGGTTTCCAGCGCCGAGTTCGACGAGAAACTCGCCGAATGTGACCGCGTCGTCTACACCGTGGGATTCCAGCGCAGGACGCTACCCGAGACCCCGCAGTGGGGCCCGTTGGACTACAACCCTCAGAACGGGATCATCGCGCCCGGACTCTTCGGGCTGGGCATCGCGTTCCCGGAATACGCCGAGGACCCTTACGGCTACGGTCAATATCGGGTGGGGCTGAAGAAGTTCATGGACTACCTCAACTCCGTGCTGCCGCTGTGGATGGTCTACCGCACGTGAGTAGGCAGGCCGATAAAATCGGCCTGATTGATGCGCCCGGTCAGTTCAGCATCAGCGCGGCATGGGCGCGCCGCCGGTAGACCGAACCGAACCGCGCGTCGATCCGCAGCCACGACGGCGACACCCGGACCCGGATCATCTCGCCGGCGTCGATCGTTTCGGCCGACTGGGCCACGAATCCCATTGCAGTCAAAGCGAATACGCTGCGCATCGGCAGTCCGACGACGACATCGCCGGAGCTGACTTCGATGACTTCCTGGTCGAGCAGCGACATTGGGGGGCCGTGGGCACTACCCTGCTCCCGGGCCAGTTGGGCACCGTCGCGCGCCAGGTCCACCACGACGCGCGCCGGTATGTCCTCGAGGTGGGTGAAGCCTGACTCCGGCGGTAACCCCCCGCGCCAGGCGGAGTCCATCGCGAAGCCGGGGTCCACGAAGCCCGTGGCGTCCACATTGGCCAGACCGCGCGCCAGCGCGTCAGCGCCGACAGACATGTCGTCGGGACGTACCCTGCCGGCTACCACCCGGCTGGCCAGCACATCGAAACCCGTTGCCACCCAAGCCGTCAGCAGTCCCGGCGAGCGGGCACGGATGCGGATGACCGCGGCGTCGTCCAGGCGCAGTGCATGATCGACAAAGGTGGCCAGATCCGCGCGGTGGGCGGCCAACCCGTCCGGGTCAAGCCACAGCCCCCGCTCGCGCACGCCTTCTAGTCCCTGAGCCACCGCTGCAGATACTCCCGATGGTGAGGTGTCAGGCGCACCAGGCGCTGCTCCTCGATGTGCACTGCGGCGAGTTGCGACTCGGCGATCACGGCGGGTTTGGATTCCGGGTCGGCATTGACCGAACGAACCTCGTAGCCCAGGGTGAAGTCCACCGCGCGCAGCCGCTTGGTCCAGATGGTGACCTGCAGCGGCGAATCCACCAGCCGCAATTGATCTTTGTAGGTAACCCGCACGTCAGCGATCAGCAGACCGATGGTGGTGATGTCGGCGCCGAACGGCTCACGCAGGAACGGCACCCGCGACTCTTCGAGAATCGTGACCATGGTGGCGTGGTTGACATGCTGGTACATGTCGATGTCCGACCACCGCACCGGTACCGGCGCGACGTATCCGATGCTCACCCTGACGATCCCCGTCCGCTGGTCCGTGTCATGCGCCGGATCTGACGGGCCGCCACCGACAGCGTCGCCAGATCCTTGGCACCGCTCTGCTGAATCTCGTCGAGCGTCCGCCGCGCCCGATCCACCCGCGAGGCGCTGATGTGCTCCCACTCGGCGATCTTCTCTTCACCGCTCTCCCCGGGCTCCCCCACTGCCAGCACGTCGAAACACAGCGACCGCAACGAGGCGTAGATGTCGTCGCGAATCGCCAAGCGCGCCAAGGAGTGCCAGCGATCGTTGCGCTCCAGCTCGGAAACCGCGGTCAGCAGTGAGTCGGTGCCCAGGTGGTCCATCAATGCGAAATAGGTGTCGGCGACGTCGGCGGTCTCGATCTCGGTGATATCGGCGATGTCGATGATGTCGAGCAGGCTGTAGCGGTACAGGCCGACCGCGACCCGGTAGGCCAGGTCCGGTGGTGCGCCGAGCTCGGTGAATTCCGCCGCTTCCTTCTCGACGATGGCCTTGTCGTCGCCGCGCAACCACTCCGACATGCGCGGAGTCAACGCCTTCACCTTGGCGGCGAAACGGTTGATCTCGGCCCCGACGGCCAGCGGCTGCGGCCGGTAGTTGAGCAACCAACGTCCGGCCCGGTCGATAAGCCGCCGGGTGTCCAGGGTGAGGCGGTCGGACAGTGCGACGGGCAGGTTGGCCGCGCGGATCCGCCGCCACACGTGGCCCACGCCGAAGATGGCGTCAGTGGCTGCGTAGGTGCGCACCGCGTCGAGCGGACCGACGCCCACGTCCTCGGTGATCCGGAACGCATACGTGATGCCCGCGGTGTCCACCAGGTCGTTGATCAGCATCGTGGTCACGATCTCGCGGCGCAGTTGATGCGTGCGGATTTCCGGAGTGAACCGGTCCCGCAGCGGCTTCGGGAAGTACTGCGGCAGCCGCGAGGCGAACACATCCTGGTCCGGCAGCTCGGTTTTCAGCACCTGCTCCTTGAGCGCGAGCTTGACGTGCGCCATCAACGTCGCGAGTTCGGGCGAGGTCAGACCGATGTGGGCCTCCGCGCGCCGTAGGATCTCTTTCTCCGACGGCAGCGCTTCCAGTTCCCGGTTCACACCGCGTTCGGCTACCAAGTACTTGATCTGGTCGGCGTGCACCGGCAACAGGCTGGCCGCGTTGGCCCTGCTGGTGCCCATCAGATCGTTCTGGTCCTCGTTGTCGGTGAGAACCAGGCGGGCGACCTCGTCGGTCATCGATTCCAGCAGCGCGGTGCGCTCCTCGGGTTTGACCTTGCCCGCGGTGACCAGCGAGTCGATCAAGATCTTGATATTGACCTCATGGTCGGAGCAGTCGACGCCGGCGGAGTTGTCCATCGCATCGGTGTTGATGCGACCACCCGAGAGGTCGAACTCGACGCGGCCCAACGCCGTCACCCCGAGGTTGCCACCCTCGCCGACCACCTTGGCGCGCACCTGGTTGGCATTGACGCGCACCGGGTCGTTGGCGCGGTCACCGACGTCGGCGTCGGATTCCGATTCGGCCTTGATGTAGGTGCCGATGCCGCCGTTGAACAGCAGGTCGACCGGCGCCTGCAGAATCGCCCGGATCAAATTGGGGGGCGACATCTCGGCGACCTCGCCCTCGATGCCGAGCGCCGCGCGCACCTGGGCGCTGACCGGGATCGCCTTCTGATCGCGGCTGTACACGCCGCCGCCCTCGCTGATCAGCGAGACGTCGTAGTCCTCCCAGCTGGACCGGGGCAGGTCGAACATCCTGGCACGCTCGGCCCACGACGTCGCGGCGTCGGGGTCGGGGTCCAAGAACACGTGCCGGTGATCGAAGGCGGCGATCAGCCTGATGTGCTTGCTCAGCAGCATGCCGTTGCCGAACACATCGCCACTCATGTCGCCGACCCCGACGACGGTGAAGTCCTGGGTCTGGGTGTCTACCCCGATTTCCCGGAAGTGGCGCTTGACGGCTTCCCAGGCGCCGCGGGCGGTGATGCCCATCGCCTTGTGGTCGTAGCCGACCGATCCGCCCGAGGCGAACGCGTCACCGAGCCAGAATCCGTAGGACTTGGCGACGTCGTTGGCGATGTCGGAGAAGGTGGCGGTGCCCTTGTCGGCGGCCACCACGAGGTAGGCGTCGTCGCCGTCGCGGCGGACCACTTCGGCCGGCGGGTTCACCGCACCGGTCAGCTGGTCCACGTTGTCGGTGACGTCGAGCAGCCCGGAGATGAACAGCTGGTAGCAGGCCACACCCTCGGCGCGGGTGGCGTCGCGGTCGGCGGCGGCGTCCCCGGTGGGCAGCGGTGCCCGCTTGAGCACGAACCCGCCTTTCGCCCCGACCGGCACGATGACGGCGTTTTTCACTGCTTGTGCCTTGACCAGGCCGAGGATCTCGGTGCGGAAGTCGTCGCGACGGTCCGACCAGCGCAGCCCGCCGCGCGCGACCGGGCCGAACCGCAGATGCACGCCTTCGACACGGGGCGAGTAGACGAAGATCTCGTATTTCGGTCGCGGCAGCGGGAGTTCGTCGAGCAGCTGAGCATCGAGCTTGAGCGCCAACACGTTCCGGCTGCGCGCCGAACCTTCGCGCTTCACAAAGTAATTGGTGCGCAGCGTGGCCTGCACCAGCGAGGCGAACGCGCGCAGGATGCGGTCGGTGTCCAGGCTCACCAGTGCGTCGATGTCCGCGGCGACGGCGGCGGCCGCGGTCTGTGCGTCCCGGCCCGACGGCGATGCCGGCGACGGGTCGAAGAGCGCCTCGAACAACGCCACCAGAGACGTTGCGGTAGAAGCGTGTTCGTTCAGGACCGATTCGATGTAGGACTGGCTGTAGGGAAAGTTCGCCTGCCGCAGGTACTTGGCGTAGGCGCGCAGCAGTACAACCTGCTGCCAGGTCAGTCCGGCACGCATGACCAGTTCGTTGAACCGGTCGATCTCAACGCGCCCGTGCCAGATTGCGGTGACCGCGTCGGCGAACCGTCGGGCGGTCGCTTCGCGCTCGGCCGCACTGGAAGCCGGCCGGATGGTGGGGTGCGGCGAGATCTTGAACTGATAGATCCACACCGGCAGCCCGTCGCGCCGGGTCACGGTGAACGGCCGTTCTTCGAGCACCACCACACCCATGCTCTGCAACATCGGCAGCAATTGACTCAGCGAGGCGCTGCGCCCGCCCAGGAACCAGGTCAGTTGGGCCAGTCCCTGTTCGTCGCCGTCGGCGAAGACCAACTTGACTGTGTCATCGGCCAGTTCGTTGATGACCGCGATGTCGTCGATGGCCTGGGCCGGGGTGACGGCCTGCTTGTAGGCTTCAGAGAAGGCCGCGGCGTAATGCTCGGCATCGGCGGATTCGACGGCGCTCTCCGGCAGCGCGGCCGCCGCAGCGATCAGACGGTCCGACCAGGTTCGGGCGGCCTCGCTGAGCAGCGCCTGGATTCGGGTGCGGTTGGCTTCGGAGACGTCGACCGGCGCGAGACCGCCGTCGGCGTCACCCTGTGGCAGCCGCACCATGAAATGCATGAGCGCCCAGGGCGATTCACTGACCCGGGCGGTGAATTCCAGTCGGGTACCGCCGAATTCGCGGACCAGGATGTCCTCGATCTGCAGCCGCACCGGCGTGGTGTAGCGGTCGCGCGGCACGTAGACCAGGCACGAGACGAAGAACTGTAGCCGGTCCGCGCGCAGGAACAGCAGGGCACGCCGTTGCGACCCCATGTCGACGACGGCTTTGGCCATGGTGAGCAACCGGTGGGCGCTCAGGGTGAACAACTCGGGCCGCGGAACGGTCTGGATGACGTCGAGCAGCAACTGGCCCGGGTGGCTCGGGTCGCTGCCGGCCAGGGTGAGCGCGTCGCGGACCCGATGCGAGATCATCGGGATCTCCAGGACGTCGGCGTTCATGGCGGCCACCGTGAACAACCCGACGAAGCGGTGCTCGATCACGCCGTCGTCGACGTTTTCGCGGATGGCGATCGCGTACGGGTAGGCGCCGTACCGCAGGTAGCTGCCGACCGAAGCCTGCGCCAGCACGAGCAGCTTGTCGTCGTCGGTGAGGCGCGGCCGGGTGCCGCTGCGGGCGCGCAACACGCCCAACCCGCTGGAGCCGTCGCCGATGACCAGACCGTCCTGCACCCGGCACGGCTGGTAGCCCAACAGCAGGAAGTTGCCGTCGTCCAGCCAGCGCAGCAATTCGGCGACCTCGTGGCGGTCGGGCGCCGCATAGTGCCCTTCGGGGTCCTCGTCGACGGTCGTGGCCAGCTCGCTCAGCGTCGCGATCATCGCCGTCGCATCGGTGGCGACCCGCTGCACATCGGCGAGCACCTTCGGCAGCAGCCGTTCCACCTCGGCGAGAGCTTTGCGGTCGACGGACGACGAGAGTTGCACGTGGATCCAGGCCTCGCCGACGTAGGGCGATTTGTCCTGCGACTTCGCCTGGATACCGAGCAGTTCTCCGGTCGGGCTGCGCTGCACCTCGAACACCGGGGTCATGATCGCCGTGTAGAACACGCCCAGCCGGTGCAGCAGCACCGTCACCGAGTCCATCAGCATGCTGCCGTGCTCGGTGACCACCTGCAGCGCCGGACCGAAGCCGCCCGAGTCATCCACGGGGTAGACGGCGACCCGGCTTTCTCCCGGCGGGCGGAGACGACCGAGCCGGTAATGGGCAGCCAGCAGTGCCGGTGTCACCGACAGCGCGGGCGCCGACCCGGGTTGAGATCCGTCTTCCTGCGATCCCCGGTAGCTGTCGGTGTAGGCCTTGACTATCCAGTCAGGGATGTCTGCGTCCTGCGTGAACGAGGTCCACGCCGCGACGTCCTCCTTGGCTCCGGGATCGATCGTCATTCCGATTGCTCCCCACTCGTGACGGACCCAACTGGGTTGGCAGAGCTGACACTAGTCCCGTGTAAGCCTGCGATGGGTCACTCTGTGCGGACGCGCCGCATCGGCACCGAGGCGTTCGACCTTGTTCTCCTCGTAGGCGCCGAAGTTGCCCTCGAACCAGAACCATTTGGCCTCGTTGTCGTTGTCGCCCTCCCACGCCAGGATGTGGGTGCAGGTGCGGTCGAGGAACCAGCGGTCGTGGGAAATCACCACTGCGCAGCCGGGGAAGTTCACCAGCGCATTTTCCAGTGAGCTCAGCGTTTCGACGTCCAGGTCGTTGGTCGGTTCGTCGAGCAGGATCAGATTGCCGCCCTGTTTGAGGGTCAGCGCGAGGTTCAGCCGGTTGCGTTCCCCGCCGGACAGCACGCCTGCGGGTTTTTGCTGGTCGGGACCTTTGAACCCGAACGCCGACACGTAGGCCCGCGACGGTACCTCGGTCTGGCCTACTTCGATGTAGTCCAGGCCGTCGGAGACGGTTTGCCACACCGTCTTCTTGGGATCGATGCCGGCCCGGCTCTGGTCGACGTAGCTCAGCTTGACGGTGTCGCCGACCTTCACCGTGCCGCTGTCCGGCTCCTCGAGCCCGACGATCGTCTTGAACAGCGTCGTCTTACCGACCCCGTTGGGTCCGATGACACCGACGATGCCGTTCCGGGGCAGCGTGAAGGACAGGTCCTTGATCAAAGTGCGGCCTTCGAAGCCCTTGTCGAGGTGGTCGACCTCGACCACCACCGAGCCCAGGCGGGGTCCGACGGGGATCTGGATCTCCTCGAAGTCGAGCTTGCGGGTCTTCTCCGCCTCGGCAGCCATCTCCTCGTAGCGCTGCAGTCGGGCCTTGCTCTTGGCCTGACGCGCTTTAGCGCCGGATCGGACCCAGGCCAGTTCCTCTTGCAGCCGTTTTTGCAGCTTGGCGTCTTTGCGCCCCTGCACTGCGATCCGCTCGGCCTTCTTCTCCAGATAGGTCGAATAGTTGCCTTCGTAGGGGTAGGCGCGGCCGCGGTCGAGCTCCAAAATCCATTCCGCGACATTGTCGAGGAAGTAGCGGTCGTGGGTGACCGCCAGGATCGCCCCCGCATAGCTGGCCAGGTGCTGTTCGAGCCACTGCACGCTTTCGGCGTCCAGGTGGTTGGTCGGTTCGTCGAGCAGCAGCAGATCCGGTTTGGATAGCAGCAGCTTGCACAGTGCGACGCGGCGCCGTTCACCGCCGGAGAGGTTGGTGACCGGTTCGTCCGGTGGCGGGCAGCGCAACGCGTCCATAGCCTGCTCCAACTGAGAATCCAGGTCCCACGCGTCGGCGTGATCCAAGTCCTCCTGCAGCCGGCCCATCTCCTCCATCAGCTCATCGGTGTAGTCGGTGGCCATCAGCTCGGCCACCTCGTTGAAGCGGTCGAGCTTGACCTTGATCTCACCCAGGCCCTCTTCGACATTGCCCCGAACGGTTTTCTCCTCGTTGAGCGGTGGTTCCTGCAACAGGATGCCCACCGTTGCGTTGTTGGCCAGGAAGGCGTCACCGTTGTTCGGCTTGTCCAACCCGGCCATGATCCGCAAGACGCTCGACTTTCCGGCCCCGTTGGGGCCGACGACGCCGATCTTGGCGCCGGGATAGAAGCTCAACGTGACGTCGTCGAGGATCACCTTGTCGCCGTGCGCCTTGCGGACCTTCTTCATCGTGTAGATGAACTCAGCCATGCCGCGGTGTTGCCTTTCTGGTCTTCAAGAAGCTCGCTGTGAAATATCCGCGGACCATCCTATGCACCACCGCGGTCCGCTAGGCCGACAGTGGCAGCGCCCGGCGTCCCGCCGCATCGGCACCGACGGTCAGATCCAGAGCGGATTCATCCGTCCCGACGAGTTCGCCGTCGGTTGCGGCGGCGTCCGGTAGGCCGGTTGCCGCGGTGGTCGCGGCGTCCTCCCCGGTGCGGCCCGGGGTCTCGACCCGCAACCGGGACAGGTCCGGTCCCACCGCCGTCGCGCGCATCTCGACCGAGGAGCGACGGTTGCCGTCCTTATCGTCATATTCGCTGGTGTAGACGTGGCCCACGACGATCACCGGAGAGCCCTTACCGAGGGTGGCGCCCACACCCGCGACCAGCCGGCCCCAGCAGTTGACGGTGATGAACAGGGAGTTGCCCGACTCCCACCCACCGTCACTGGTGCGCCGCCGCGAGTTGCTGGCTACCCGGAACTTGATCAGGTCCTGCTCGCCGACCTTACGGCGCTGCAGGTCGTTGACGATGTGACCGACGACGGTGAGGGATGTTTCGAACATTGCGCTGATTCCTTCCGATTCGCCGGGGGTCCTTCCCCGGTCGCGTGCTTGTCTGGAACCCATTGAGCGCCGAGTCACCGACACCCCGAGCCGGTGATCGCTGCGAGGGTGGCAGCCTGTGGAAAACCCCGCGACTGTGGATAGGTCGATGCGGCGCGATTACCGTGGACGACGTGGCGGCGGTGGGGGCAATGAACGTCGTTGATGACATGTGGCCAGCACGCTGGCTAACCGAGAGCGTCCGAAGCTTCGCCCACAACGTGGGGTCGCTGCTGCCGGCTACCTTCGCGGCCTTCGCCCGGGTGTTCCACCCAGCATTTGACGGCTCGCAACAGCTGCGCTGGGCGGAGGTCGCGCACGCCAACAACAAGGTTGCCCACCCCCGGATGCAGTTCACCGCGCTGACCGGTTACGCGTCGCGTTACGACCCCGCCTATCGCGCGTCGCAACCCGGCGTGTTCGAGGAAGCACCGGCGGTGGGGACCCTGCGGCCTGAGATCGCCGGGCCGCTGTCGCGGATCCTGGCGCGGCACACGACGACGGCCGACAAGTGCTGGTTCGCGGTATGGCACGGTCGCAGTGACCTTGACCGGGCGTTTCACGGTCGGCCGACCTTCGAGTTACCCGCCCGCAACTATCACCTTGCCTGCGGTCCGATCACCGCCGCCGCGCAGTCGGTGGCAGCGCCGGGTTTTCGGCACCTCTCCCCCAACCTGTGGTGGCCCGATGACCAGGCCTGGTGTGTGATTACCGAAATCGACCTGGACAGCACCTATCTGGGCGCCTCGGCGGCCTGTGT
Source organism: Mycobacterium sp. NGS29 (assembly GCF_059812965.1). Lineage (NCBI taxonomy): Bacteria > Bacillati > Actinomycetota > Actinomycetes > Mycobacteriales > Mycobacteriaceae > Mycobacterium > Mycobacterium sp. NGS29. The sequence goes on along the minus strand of NZ_JCALDR010000009.1, from coordinate 180,456 downwards.
TGAGGAAATCGTGGCCGCCCCCGGTCTGGAAACGGCACGCGTCAGCGTGAGCGTCGGCATCACCGCGGACAGCGACGCCCTCAATCCGACAGGGACGACGGATCCGCCCCAGCAAGTTTGGCCGCGCCGGTGACACCAACCTCCCGGTGTTTTGCGATGCGTTGTTGGCGCGCCTGAAACTCCCGCTCGGCGAACCGGTTGCGCGCGATCTGCCCCACGTAGGTGAAGTCCCGCAAAATATTTCGCAGCTCGCGCCGGAACGTCTCGCGGCGCTCAGCAAGGTCCGGACCCCGCGCGATCAGATCCTGGTCGGCGGCCACCTGTCGGGCGGTGTCGAACAATAGCGTCGACACCGACTCGCTGCTGCGAACCCGTCCCTGTGCGACGTACTGCCGGCCCACGCCAAGCGCCAGGTCGGTCAGTTCCTCCCGGCCGATGTCTGCCGGGGCATCGCGCAGCACATCGGCGACAATCTCGTAGGCCTCGAAGAACACCCGCAACATCGCTTCGGACATCAACGGGCGCTTGGCGTACAGAATCTTCTCGATCTGCTCGCCACCGGCCGCCACGTGCGCTTCCCAATCTTGGTGCCAGGCAATCTCTTCGGCGATGTTGGCGCGGAAGGACGCCGAGTCGGCGAAGTAGAAGTCGAATTTCAGCAGATCCCGCAGCCGCATCGCCTGCGCCCAGAACGCCTCGACCCGGTCGCCCTCAGCGTGCCGGGCGTGCGCCAGCGCCAGTTCGACGATCGATGTCTCCAAGAATGCGTGAATCACCGAGTTGCGATAGAACGCCCCGGCGTGCTCGTCCTCAGGTGCGATGTACCACACCGGTTCCCGCCCGCTGTCGACGCGAGTCACCGGGTGCCCGTTGGACAATGCGTCCACGGCTGCCCGCACTCCCTCACGGGAACGCAACCGCAGCGCACTGGTGGACACCGGCGTCTGCTTGCGGTCCAGGTAGTCCAACGAATCCTGCAATGTGTGGTGCAACTGATCGAGGGTCAGCGCTGTACCGCGAGTCGTCAGCAGCAACGCCGAGACCAGCCCGGTCGCCGTCACCGGTGTGGACTGCAGAATGCGCCATGCCACCTCGAATGACATCTTCTGCAGCGCAAGCCTTTTGGCGGCATCATCGTGGGCCAGCGGACCGTGCGGTTCGCCGAGATACTGGCGCATCGACACCGCTTCGGGGAAACGCACGTAGATCTTGCCGTAGTTGCGTTCGCCCTGGGCTTTGATGAAGTTGTAGAGCCAGCTGAAACCTTCGGGTGTCTTCTCCGCACCTTGGGCGTAGGCCGCGTATTCGGCGATCTCGTGCAACTGGTCGAAACAGATCGAAACACCCTGCAGCAGAATGTCTTCACTGCGACCGTCGAGGTAGGCATCGGCGACATAACTCATCAGCCCGAGCTTGGGCGGCAACATCTTTCCGGTACGCGACCGGGTGCCCTCGATGGACCAGCTGAGGTTGAACCGCTTTTCGACGATGTAACCCACGTATTCCTTGAGCACATACTTGTAGAGCTTGTTGTCGCCGATGTTACGACGGATGAAGATGGTCCCCGACCGCCGCATCAACGGTCCCATCACTCCGAAAGACAGGTTGATGCCACCGAACATATGGACCGGGGGCAATCGGTTGTCCTGCATCGCAACCGGTACCACCGCGCCGTCGATGTAGGAGCGATGCGAGAACAGCAGCACCGCGGGATGGGCTTCCAGCGCGGTCCGCATGGCCGCGACTTCATACTCGTCGTAGTCGAATTCCGGATCGAAGCCGCGGCTGAGCAACTTGCCGAGGACCGAGATCACGTCTACCGAGGCCTGGCTCCATCCCGTTGCCAATTCGTCGAGCATTTTGCCGGCTTCCTCGACGGTGGCGCCGGGGATCGCATCGAGTCCGGCGCGAAAACGCGCTGAGGCCAACATTTCCGGCTTGACCAGTCGAGGTGACTTGTATTGCGGTCCCAGGATCCGGTACTCCGCGCGGGCCAGCGCCAGCAATGCGCGCCGGGTGACGAACTGCGCGAATTCTCGGGGGTTCTCAGCAACGGTTGTTTCGTGCCACTGCTGGCGCAGCTCGGACACCCTGGCCGACTCGCCGGCCACCACTCGTGCGCGCCACGGCTCGGTGCGCAGTATGCGTCGCTGCTGACGTTGACTGGGGTGATAGGGATCCCGGCCTGGGAGCAGCGCGGCCACTTTGGCCACCTTGCCGCGGTCGGCGGGCGGCAGCCAGAAGACCCGTACCGGCACGATCGACCGGTCGCCCCCCGACTCGAGCTGCTCGATCAGCGCGGTCAACGCCTCCGGCGGCGCGTCCTCCGACGGCAGCTGCACCACATCCAAGGATGTCTGCGGGCAGCGGTCCCGCTGCGCGCCCAACCAATCGGTGACCAGCTTCACCTCGACCGCTGTGTCCATCGACGCGAGTACCAGCGCGTCTTCGGCAGTCAGGTCTGCGCTGGTGTCGGCGGCCGGCTTCGTCACGGCCGTCCTCACTGATCCGCGTTGGGCTGGTGCGCCTCAACATCTTTGGGTTCGACGGTTGATTCGTGCGGGGTGATGTTCGGCGTTGCCTTCGGGGTGGCTGGCAGTTTGGTCGGCGCCTTTTTGGCGGGCGCCTTCTTCGCGGCAGCCTTTTTCGTCGTCTTGGCCGGGGCCTTCTTGGCGGCAACCTTCTTAGCCGGGGCCTTCTTGGCAGCAGCCTTCTTAGCAGCAGCCTTCTTCGGCGGCGCTTTCTTCGCGGGTTTCCGCGGTTTGTACAGCGCGGGCTCGGGCAGCTCGTCGATCGGCCAATTCGACAGCGTGTCGAGGTAGAGCTGGCGAATTTCGGCAATCCGTTCGGGCAGGTTGTCCAGCGTCCAATCATCGACCGAAATCGGCGGGAAGACCGCGACATCGACCGTACCAGGGTTGATGGTGGACGAATTGCGGGATGCGACGATCTCCGCGTTACGGATCACGATCGGGACGATTGGTATCCCGACCGTCATCGCGATCCGGAACGGCCCTTTCTTGAATGGGCCGACTTCGGTGGTGTCGAGCCGGGTACCTTCCGGCGCCATCAAAATGGACAGTCCGTTCTTGGCGCGTTCCTCAACGGTGTGCAGTGTCTCCACGGCTGCGGCCGAGTCGTCGCGGTCGATGAACACCCCCTCCAGCACCTTGCCCAGCGTGCCCATGATCGGGTCTTTTTCGAGTTCTTTCTTGGCCACGGCAACCCAGTTGTCGCGGATCAGCGCGCCACCGATGATCGGATCAACTTGGTTGCGGTGGTTGAAGATAAACACCGCTGGACGCTGCGCGGTGAGATTCTCCCTGCCGATGACATTCAGGTGCACTCCAGCGGCAGTCAGCACCGTCTGGGAAAAGTTGGACGTGAAGAAATTCACCCCCCGCCGCCGGTTGCGGGTCAAGAGCCCGACCCCGACCGCGCCGGCGGCGATGGGCAACATCGAACCGAACCCGGCCAGGGTACGGATCTGCCGGCGCAGCCCTACCCCGCCCCGGCTGTCGAATTTGAGGATCGGCCAACCGCGACGGTTGGCGACGGCGGCCATCTTGCCTTCGGGATTCGTCGGGCGCGGGTTGCCGACGAGATACATCAGGGCGACGTCCTCGTCACCGTCGGCGTAGAAGTAACTGTCCTTCAGGTCGATGTCGTGCTCAGCGGCAAACCGTTGCACCGCAGCGGCTTTGCCCGGCCCCCACAGGATCGGCTTCACCACACCACCGGTGAGGATCCCGTCCTCGTTGGTCTCGAACTTGTTGGTGAGGGTGTTGGAGATGCCCAGGAACCGGGCGACCGGGTTGACCTGAATGGTCAGCGCCGACGAACTGAGCACCACGGTGTGCCCGCGGGCCACGTGGGCGCGCACCAATTCCCGCATCTCGGGGTAGATCCGCGATTCGATCCGCTGGTTGAACAGCCGTTCCCCGATTTCATCCAGATCGGTCAGGACCCGTCCGGCCAGCGCCATGGACGCCCGGCTGATGAGTTCCTCGAACTCGATGCGGCCCAGCGAGTGATTCAGCGCCCCCTGCACCATGCTGAGCAGCTCACCAACCCCCATGTCGCGGCGGCGTAACCGTTCCTGGGTGAGGATGACGGCGGTGAACCCGGCCACCAACGTTCCATCCAGGTCGAAGAACGCGCCGACTTTCGGGCCCGGCGGACTGGCCATGATCTCGGCGACCGAACCGGGCAGCCGCAGGTCCTTGGACCGCCCCGCGTCGTTTTCGTCCGCTGCGCTCACGACGACACCGCCTGCTCAGACTCGAAGGACGCCGCCACCGCACGCGGCGGCGGATCACCGGCGAGCGCCAAGATCTCGTCGAATCCGTCCAGCAGGCACTGCGCGAACAACTCGTCCTTTCGCACCGAAGCTCGGTCGTAGCGCACGGTGATGGTGCACCAGCCGCCGCGCGAGATCAGCACCACCATCATCGCCACACCGGGCAGCGGCCCGATGCCGTACTGCCGCAACACTTTTGCCCCGGCGATGAATGTGTCCCCCGGGTACACCGGGACATTGCTGGCCTGCACGTCGGACCCGATCACCGAGCCGGTGATCCCTTCGAGCACCGCGGTGGGCAGCACACTGAGGACCGGCGCGATGGATCCGACGATGTTCATAGCGGGTTCGTCGCGGCGCTGGGTCATCTGCGCGCGGATCTTCTTGATCCGCGCCACCGGGTCGACCGTGCCGACCGGCGCCGCCAGGTTGACGCCGGTGAAGTTGTTCCCACCCGCCGCGTCGCCGTCGGACCGCAGGTTCACCGGCACCGCCATCGGCAGGGTTTTGATCGGCACTCCGAGAGCTTCGTGGTAACGCCCCAGCGCACCGCACAGGCCGGCGAGGTACGCGTCGTTGATGGACCCGCCGGCGGCTTTGGCGGCCTTGTGCAGATCGGCGAGTCGGATGTCGATCGCCTCGGTGCGGGTGGTCAGGCTGCGCCGCCGCAGCAGCGGCGAAGGCTCGGCGGCCCGGTTCAGCACCCGCGCTCCCGACACGGCGTAGCCGACGACACCCGACACCGTCGACACCGGATCCAGCACCGCGCGTCCGGTCGCCGACACCGCACCGGTCAGCGCGCCCAGCGCACCGCCAACGATGGCGAGGGGCAGGTGGTTGATGCCTTGGCGCATCAGGTCGTTGGGGGTGAGATCCTCCGGAACCGGCTGCGGGGGCATCGGCCTGGGCGGTGGGTCGCGCTCCAAGTCGTAGATCTCGGCGAACATCTCCACGCTGCCCACCCCGTCGGTGACCGCGTGACTCAGGTGCAGCAGAGTGGCGGCCGTGCCATCGGCCAGACCCTCGACCAGGGTGGCCGTCCACAGCGGTCGCGAGATGTCCAACGGCGACTGCAACATCACTTCGGCGAGATCAAGAACCTCGCGCAGCGTGCCGGGTTCGGCCACCCGCATGCGACGCACATGGAAATCCAGGTTGAAATCGGGATCGACCACCCAGCGCGGCGAAGCCGTCGGGAGCGTCGGCACCACGACTTTCTGCCGCAGCCGCAACACTTTTCGGGACGCATTCTCGAAACGGGACCGGAATTGATCCCAGTCGGGAGTCGTATCCAGCAGTTCCAGCGCCATGATTCCCGAGCGCGTTCGCGGATTCGCCTCGCCCCGGTGCATCAGATAGTCGACTGGTCCCAACTCGTCCGACAACCCGACGGGCCCGCCGGACTCAGCCACGGTCACGTCCCTTGGCGAGCCGGGCAACTCGACACCTCACCGCTGATCGAACCTCCTGCTTGAACCCCGCCATCGAAATGCCAACACAACGCTAGTCGCGTTGCGGCGGTGGTGAAAGGTGAGGATCGGCTCAGGTATCGCGCGGATGCCGGTCAACTGGCCGAATTGGCCACCAGCGCCAGCGAACCCAGCGACGCACTGTCCCGTCGCCCGTAGACGACGCCCAGGAAGTCGGCGACGGCATCAGCGGCCAGCCGGGAGCGGACCGTCGGGGTGATGTCGAATGCGTGGTGCGCGTTCGCCAATTCGGCATACGTCACCGTCTCCGCCCCGGCCTGACGCAGTGCGGCGCAGAACGCCCGGGCCTGGCCGCTGGGCACCAGCTCATCCTTATCCCCGTGCAGCACGAAGAACGGCGGGGCCTCGCTGTGCACGTAAGAAATGGGCGAGGCGGCGACGTAGCGTTCCGGGTGCTTGTCGAAGCGGGCCTTCATCACGAACTGCTCGAGGAACGGCAACATCATTTCGTGCATGTTGTCGAAGTCGGTGAAGTCGTAGACGCCGTAATAGGGGGCGACCGCCTGAACCGTGGTGTCGGCGCGTTCGAAGCCCGGCTGGAACGTGGGGTCGTTCGGGGTCAGCGCGGCCAGCGAGGCCAGGTGGCCGCCTGCTGAGCCGCCGGTGATCGCAATGAAGTCGGAGTCGCCGCCGTAATCGCCGATGTTCTCTCGCACCCAGGCGATGGCGCGTTTGACGTCGACGATGTGGGCGGGGAACTTGGCGCGCGGGCTCTTGCTGTAGTTGATCGACACGCAGATCCAACCGAGTTCGACCATCCGGCTCATCAGCGTGTAGGCCTGCGGACGCTTGCCGTTGAGGCTCCATGCGCCGCCGGGAACCTGAATCAGCACCGGGGCGCGGTGACCGGGCGCCAGGTCGGGCCGACGCCAGATGTCCAGCAGATGCTCGTTGCCGCCCGGACCGTAGGAGATGTTGGAGGTCTTGGCCGCGTAACGCCGGTGTGGGCCGGGCTTGGGCTTGGGCAGCAAGCCGCGCCGGGGCAGCACCGAGCAGTTGGTGGTCGGGTGCGAGACGAGGTCGCGGAATTCGGGTCCGAAGGCGTGCTCGAGCGCGGCGTTCAGCGCCTCGCCGGCGCGCTGCGCCGCCCAGTTGGCACCCACCCGGTTGATCGACGGCGGAGCGATCCGGGTCAATGCATGCCCGGTGACGACGTGCGGCGGGAACTCGGTGGCCACCCAGCCCGCCACCCACCCGACGGCAAACGGTGATCCGCGCAGGAGGAGCGAACTGGCCCGATAGGTCGTCTTGGCGTCAGCAGCCAGCTGCGCGCCTTGCCGTCGCGCCTCAGCACCGACCCGCGAGCACCGCGTAGCCACACTGGACAAGCACATAACGAAGTCCACCCCTCGACGTCAGGCACACGCCTCATTGCGGTTAACGGCCGATTACCGGCCGATGTTGTACGTGTGTCGAGGCTCACACAATAACCCATTCGTAGCTGACTTAAACATCTTTCGCGGGTGTTGTGTCGGCTGTGCCGCTTGATATTTCGCGGTTGGATAGACTGACCTGCGCATTGCCTCCGTAGCTCAGGTGGATAGAGCAAGGGCCTTCTAATCCCTAGGTCGCACGTTCGAGTCGTGCCGGGGGCGCGTCGATAGGTGTATCACCTCGGTCGGTGGCTGACATTTCTGCGGCAACAGTGATAGTGCCGGAGTCGGCGCGGGCACCGCGGGCCCGGGCACTCCGGCGGATCGGAGGGGGCCGGCGCAACGGGCGCGGCCGGTGTCGGCGGCGGTGGTGGCGGCGGCGCCTACAACCGCTCCGGCAATGGGTCGCCGGGCCTGATACCGGCAGGTGGCGCCGGCAACCCGGTATTCGACAACAATGGTGGCAACGGCGGCGCGGTCGGCGGGATGGGTGGCCAGGGCGGCTTCGGCACCTTCTATTCCAGTGACAACGGCAGCGACGGCCAAAGCGCATCGTGATCGAGCACTTGCGAAGCCAACGGTGGGCAGTGCTGGATACATCAGCCGAGCCCGCGGAAATGTGCGGGCAGTTCTTTCCCTCTAGTCAGCGGCTACGCTGCGGCTTCGATGTTTGGAATGCGCCCCGCCCGGGTCATCACTGCGCGGCGGGTCGCTGTACATGGGCGCGGCGCCTACATTGTTGACTCCGGGAAGGCCCCTATGAGCGCGACGCCTACGCAGGAGACCACGGTCGTCGTGATCGGCGCCGGGATCACCGGGATCAGCGCCGGGTACTACCTGGCCCGTAACGGCTTCGACTACGTCGTGCTGGAGGCCGATGACGACGTCGGGGGCATCTGGCACACGCAGCGCTGGCACGGCGCGCGGTGCGACTCGGATTTCGTCAAGTATTCCTACAGCTTCAAGCCGTACACGTCGGAACGATGTCTGGTGGACCGCGAGGATATCCAGCGGTATCTGCGGTCGGTCGCCGAGGAGTTCTCGATTCTGGAGCACATTCGTTTCGGTACCCGGGTCATCGCCGCGAACTACGACTCCGGCACGCAGTGTTGGGACGTGCACACCACGCGCGGCAGTTTTCGTTCGCAATTCCTGATCAACGGCAACGGTTATTTCTCCCTGCCGCACATTCCGGTGTTTCCAGGCGCCGAGACCTTCGCCGGTGAAATCATTCATTCGTTCGACCTGGATGCGGCGCGCACATTTCCCGACCAACAGGTGGTGCTGGTCGGCAGCGGCTCCACTGCAGTGTGTGCGGCGCCCGAACTGGGACGAGTTTCGGGATCGATGACCATGCTGCAACGTTCCCCGTCCTATATCTACGAGATCGACAATCGCGCCACCGTGTTCATGCGACTGTGCCAGTCTTTGCACAACCGCGGCCATAAGCTGCCGATGAGGATGCTGCGCACTTACCTGCAGGCACGCGACGACGCAATTTTCGTCGGGTTCCGTAAATTTCCCCGGGTTGCGCGGTGGTTTTTCCGCCAACACTGGCGACGGGCGGTGAGCAGCGCGGACCTCAAGGAACACTTCTCCCCGTCCTACTCGCCGTGGGAGCAGCGGATTCCAGTGGCAATCGGTTTCAAGGACGCGGTGCGCCGCGGTGACGTGCGAATGAAGACCGGCGCCATCGAGCGCTTCACTTCCCGTTCCATTGTCCTGGTCGGCGGCGAGGAACTGGAATGTGACGTGTGCATCCTGGCGACCGGATTCGAGCTGGACTTCTTCAAATTCCGGCTCTGCGTGGACGGGGTCGAAGTCGATACGGCAGGAATCAACTTCTACAAAGGCATCATGATGGGTGGGGTGCCGAATTATTTCCAGCCCGTCGGAGTGTGGCATTCCGCTTGGACGCAACGTTCCGAGGCATCCACCAGATTCGCCATGAAGATCATCAATTACATGGCGTCGCACGGGTTGCGTGAAGTCAGCATCGAACGCAAAGAGGTCGAGTACACACCGTCGATCACGCCCAACTACCTGATGCGGGACCTGTCGGCGTTGCCCCGGCTTTACGGCAGTTGGGAATTGCCTACGGTCGACAACCTGTTTCGCTATCGGTTCGAGCCGCGCAAGCTGAGTTTCGCCTGACAGATCCGGAATTTAATTTTCGCGTCGGCACGACTCGTCGTATTCCGGTAAAATTTGAAAGTGATCAAGTTTTTCCACACCCCTTGTGGCCATCCGTACGACTGCACTGGAACAGACGCCGATTTACTGGCTGAACAACTTCGGCGAATCGAAATCGATTTCGCTCAGGATCTCGAGCGAGCCCTCACCACCGGACTACTCGGCTATCGCTCGAGTTCGATGCTGGACATCTTCACCCAGCAGGCTTTGAACGCCGTGGCCGCCGAGTACCCCTACCCGACACCGGAAACGTTGCAGGCCGCACACGACACGTATGACGCGCATGTCGCGTGGACGAAGCAGGACAGAGAGTGCTGACGTCGCCCCTGCCACCTGTTTCAGCCCTTGATCAGCAGGGCGAATCACCGGGCGTGTAGTAGGGGACACCTTCGGCCGTGTAGCACGGCGGCATCCCCGCATCGCGCTGCCGCACCTCATCCCACGCCTCGGCCACTGCAATGCTGCCCACCGGGCACTCCTCGGCGTTGGTATACCGGCCCGACCCGACTTCCCGGCAAATCGTCGCCTGCCCCGCGGGTGCCAGAGCAATTTGTACAGCGGCAGCAGCGGCCGCGGCGAGAAATGCAGCCGAGAATTTTTTCATGGCGACAAACCCTATCGTGTTGTGAACGGATACGGCATTTATATTCCGGTAGCCAGTAACGACGGGCTCGAGTTGCACAGGGCCGTCCGAGACGATGGCAGTGACATCAAAAACAATGGATATTTCGCCGCAATTAAGCGGGTGAGTCCTCGACGTTAAGACTGTTTCGCCGCGGCACCAGCGACCAATGCCCCGCTCAGGCCGGCACCGGTTCCCGACTCGTGACGTCAGCCGAGTTCGTCAGTTGCAGATGCGGGTCGGCGACCTCATCGTCGCGTAGCATCTCGACGTCGGCGTGATAGCTCGTCGACGTCATCCACGGTCGGCCGGCGCCCTGACGGGGCAGCTGGTCCACCGCCCGCTGGACATAACCCGCTGCAAAGTCCAGCAGAGGCCGGGTCTGCATGTCCGGATCGTCGAGCACCGGGCGGGCGGTGTCGTAGTCGTTGGCGTCCATGTAGGACAGCAGCCGGCAGAAGTGTTCGCACAGCAAGCCGACCTTGAGCGTCCACGAGGAATTGGTGTAACCGATCGCATACGCGAAGTTCGGCACGTCGGTCAGCATCATCCCCTTGTATGCGACGTGCTCTGGCAGATTGACCACCGCACCATCGACGGTCAGCGACATGCCACCGAACGCCTGCAGGTTCAGGCCTGTCGCAGTGACGATGACGTCGGCCTCGACTTCCCGACCGGATTCCAGCAGGATGCCGCGTTCGGTGAAGGTCGCGATGCGGTCGGTCACCACCGACGCACTTCCGCTGCTGATCGCGCGGAACAGATCGGAGTCGGGCACCGCGCACAGCCGCTGGTCCCACGGATTGTAAGCCGGGCTGAAATGCTGGTCGACCGGATATCCGGCGGGCAGCCGCCGGGCATTGACGTAACGGATGATCCGCCTGGCCAGCGCCGGATACTTCTGGCAGAACTGATACACCGCGCGCTGTTGACCGATGTTCTTGCGCCGCGCCAGGGCATAGCCGAGGCGGTCACCGAGCACCTTCTTTGCCGAGTTGGCAAAGGCGTCTTTCGACGGCACCGGCATGATGTAGGTCGGCGAGCGTTGCAGCATGGTGACGTGCCCGGCCCGCTCCGCCATAGCAGGTACCAGGGTGACCGCGGTAGCGCCGCTGCCGATGACGACCACTTTCTTGCCGGTGTAGTCCAGATCTTCGGGCCAGTGCTGCGGGTGCACGATCGGTCCGGTGAACCGTTCGCGGCCCTCGAAGCGCGGGGTGAAGCCTTCGTCGTAGCGGTAGTAGCCACCGGCGCAGAACAACCAGTTGGCGCTGATCTGGACCCGCTGTCCGCTATCAGTCCGTTCGATGTCGACGACCCAGCGTGCGTCGGCACTCGCCCAGGCCGCGCCCCGCACTTTGTGATGGAAGCGGACCATGCGGTCAATGCCATTCTCGGCAGCCGCCTCGCGCAGATAGGCCAGGATCTTGTCAGCGGTCGCGATGGCGTGGTCGTCGCGCCACGGCTTGAATTCGTAACCGAACGTGTGCAGGTCGGAATCTGAACGAATGCCGGGATAACGGAACAGGTCCCAGGTCCCCCCGGTCGCCCCGCGCGCCTCCAGGATGGCGTAGCTGCGGCCCGGGTGCTCGCGCTGCAGGTAGTACGCGGCACCGATGCCCGAGATACCAGCGCCGACGATGAGTACGTCAACGTGCTCGACGGTGCGGCCTGCGTGGGTGGACGTGTGAGGCATGACATTGGCTCCTGACGGGGACAGAACGCTGAGGTGTTTCCATCGTCGCGATCGCAGCTGCCGGAACCAAGATGAGATCCGCTCATTTACCCGCTCATCATGGTGCAATTTGCACCATCGCAATATGCTGCTGAAGTGTCGTGGAAGCGCCCGTCGGAGCCGGTCAGAGAGTTGATACGGCAGTGCGCCCAGATCACCGTGAACCCGCGCGCCGAATGGCTCGAGGAGCTGGACGCGGAGGTGCTTGCCACGAGCCCCGCCCTCGCCGGGGATCCCGAGCTCGCCGCTGCGGTCAGCCGAAGCAACCGGGCCAATATGTACTTCTGGGGAACGGCGAACGTGCGCGACCCGGGGGCTCCGGTGCCGCCGAACACCGGACCCGAACCGATGATCATCGCGCGTGAGGTGGCCCGCCGCGGCCTGACGCCCTACATTCTGGACGGTTACCGGATCGGCGAAGGCGTGGCGTGGCGCCGGTTCATGGAGATCGCGTTCGAGCTGACGTCGGACCCGGCCGAACTACGGGAGCTGCTTGATGTGTGCTCCCGCTCGATCAGTGCATTCATCGACGCCACTTTGGCCGGGATCGCCGCCCAGATCGAACTGGAACGCGACGAACTGACCCGCGGGACGCACGCCGACCGCCGCGAGACCGTCGCACTGATCCTGGACGGCGCCCCCATCGCGCGCCAGCGGGCCGAGGATCGGCTCGGCCACCCACTGACCGGACCACACATCGCAGCGGTCATCTGGAGCGTCGATCCGTCCGGTGACATGGCCCGGCTCGACGCGGCGGCCGAGGCGCTCGGACATGCCGCGGGCACGCGGCCACTGACCGTGCTGGCCAGCACGGCCACCCGCTGGGTCTGGACGGCAAGTCGATCGATAGACACTGTCGCGCTTCGCGATTCGATCGACACCATGCCCGACATCCGCGTCGCCATCGGGCCGTGCAGCGACGGTATCGATGGCTTTCGGCGCAGTCATTTCGACGCCATCACCACCCAACAGATGATGGTCCGGTTGCGATCTCCGCACCGGGTGGCGCTGTTCGCCGATGTCGAATTGGTCGCGATGCTCACTGCGGACACCGACCGCGCCACCGAATTCGTGCGTCGCACCCTGGGCGATCTGGAATCCGCGAGCAGTGAATTACAGCGCAGCGTCAGGGTTTTCGTGGGCGAGCAGTGCAACGCTTCGCGCGCGGCGGCACGTCTCTACACCCATCGCAACACGCTGCTCCGACGACTGGCGCGCGCCGACGAGCTGCTGCCCCGCCCCCTGGCCGAATGCAGCGTCAACGTGGCGGTCGCGTTGGACGTGTTGCGCTGGCGGGGCAACTAGCGCGATCTCGTTCCTATGAATTTGGCGATTCCGCTTCGCGCTGGCATACGTGCGAATAATGTCCGATTCGGGGTCGGGGGACCCAAACTTCATAGATCGTCGCGGGGTTCGAACAGTCACGATCGCTGATCAATCCCGCAACACAGCACGCCGTCGGAACATTATCGACACGAGGTAGCCCAGAATGCGGGCATGACGGTTCCGGAGAAGCCAGCGGCGCAGATATCGCGGCAGACGTTTCTGCGCGCGGCAGTTGGAGCTGTTGCGGCGGGAGCGGTTTTCGGGTCGGGCCGGGTCGGCGCCGCTCCGGGCGTCGCTGATTGGGGCAGCCTGTCCGGTGCCATCGGCGGGCAGGTGATCGGCCCGGACAATGGGCAGTTCGCCTCAGCCAAGCAGGTTTTCAACACCAACTACAACGGTTCGGCACCCGCCGCCGTCGTCACCGTGACGTCGGTGGCGGACGTGCAGAAGGCGATGGCGTTCGCGGCTGCTCGTAATCTGAAGGTCGCCGCCCGCAGCGGCGGTCATTCCTACACAGGCGCCTCCACAGCGGACGGAACGCTGGTGCTCGATCTGCGGGGCCTGCCCGGCGACATCAACTTCGACGCCGCCAGCGGTCAGATCACCGTGACGCCCGCCACCCACTTGTTCGCGATGCACCAGGCGCTGGCCGCGGCCGGGCGGGGACTCCCGACGGGCACGTGCCCCACCGTGGGAGCTGCCGGGCACACCCTCGGCGGCGGAATCGGGGCCCACTCCCGGCATGCCGGTCTGCTCTGTGACCAGTTGACCTCGGCCAATGTGGTGTTGCCGGGTGGGCAGGCGGTCACCGCTTCGGCCACCAGCAACCCGGACCTCTTCTGGGCGTTGCGCGGCGGTGGCGGCGGCAACTTCGGCGTGGCGACCTCACTGACCTACGCCACCTTCCCCACCGAGGACGTCGACGTCGTCAACATCAACTTTCCGGCGCAGTCGTTCGCGCAGGTCCTGTTGGGTTGGCAGAGCTGGCTACGGACGGTCGACCGGAAATTCTGGGCGCTGGCCGACGCGACCATCGAGCCGATGGGCACGCAATGCCGCATCATGGCGACTTCCCCGGTCGGATCGGGCGGCAGCGTTGCCAATGCGATCGTCGCCAATGTTGGGGTGCAGCCCACCAGAACCGAGAATTTCACGTTCAACTACCTGGACCTGGTGAAGTATCTGGCCGTGGAGAATCTGACCCCGTCCCCGCTGGGTTATGTCGGCGGCTCCGATGTGCTGCCGATCATCAACGCGGGCGCCGCCAAGGGAATCGCCTCGGCGCTCGACTCTTTCCCCCGTGGGGCGGGAAGGGGATTCGTCATCATGCATACCCTCGACGGTGCACTGGCCAGTGTGGCCGCAGATGCGACCGCCTTTCCGTACCGGCGACACTCCGCGATCGTGCAGTGGTACGTCGAGACGGCGGGCGCGCCGTCGGCCGGCGCCGGCTGGATCAACGCCGCACACCAAGCGGTGCAACCGTATTCAGCCGGCGGCTACGTCAATTACATCGAGCCGGGCCAGCCGCCGTCGCGGTACTTCGGCGCGAACTTGGCTCGGCTCAGCGCGGCCCGACAGAAGTACGATCCGAACCGGATGATGTTCTCCGGCATGAACTATTGATGTAGCTCCGACGATCTGCTGCGATGAAGGCTGTTGCCAGACTCCCGGAACGAAGAGGGAACAGCCCGATGCGCACCCTTTGGCTACCAACGATCCTCACCGCGTTCGGCTGCGGCTCGGTCGCGATGTCCGGTGTCGCTGCCGCCGACGACAGCCTCAATGGTCATTACTTCGCCGTCGTTGATGGCGCGCGTTCGCATCTGCTGAGCACGATCCTGATGTTCAACACCACCTGCGACTCGGCCGGCAACTGCAACGGATCGGTGACCACGCCCAAAACGTGGGAGGCCACCGTCAATAAAGCCCCGGGGGGCCCGTGGACGATCAACCGCACCGACGCTCACGGCTGGACATGCGCGGACGGCACCATGGTCGCAGCAGACCTGGTCTATTCGTTTGCGCCGGGCACCCTGACCGGATCGATCACGTCCACGAAAGCGGCGTTCGGCTGCGGCGACCCGGCCAGGACGACCGCGACGTATTCACTGACCGTCCAGAAATGTGTCAACGGCCCGGACGGGGGCGTGTGCCCGTAGCGCCGGGCCTGCCGGGTCCGGCAGCGTCACTGACCATCCGGCGCAGTTGAATTCGGCACCACGACCGGATACAGCTGGTGACTACCCCGCAGTCCTTTCAGTTCGACCTCACGCGGTGCGCCCAGCACAATGTCGGTTGCTCCCGAGATTGCCTGCCGGATTGCGTCACTGACCAAGGTCTCACCGCCGCTCGCCTGTCCGGCGACCCGTGCGGCCATCGCCACGTTGCGGCCGAACAGGTCGTCACCGCGCCGTACCGAACTGCCCATGTGCAATCCCATCCGGACTCGGATGTGGTCCCAGCGCTCGGGGTCGGACTGCAGCGCGCGCTGCACCTCGGTACAGCAACGCACGGCCTGGGCAGGATCCGAGAAGGCGATCATGAACCCGTCGCCCTGCGTCTTGACCACGTGACCGCTGGTGTCGTTGACGTGTTTGTAGATCAATGTGTTATGCCGCTCAAGCAGTTTCACCCAACCGCGGTCGCCGAGTTCTTCGTTGAGCTCGGTGGATCCTTCGATGTCGGAGAACGCGATCACGACGTTGCCGTCGGCTGTCATCCTGGCCAGATCAGGACGTTCCACCCGGGCCCAGCCGGCGAGGTCCTCGACTGAATTGCGCACGGTGGCGCCGATCCCTTTGTTGATCAGCGAATCCGCGGTGCGCCAGACGGTTCGGACCGCAAGGGGTCCGACGCCGGGTGGCCGTCTTCGCCGCGGCTTGTCTTGCCGCAACCGCGTGAGGGCGCGTCGCACGCCGGTCAATTGGCGCCGCGACACGATCAGCAGGACCGCCACCGCGATCAGGACGCCGAATTCGAGGAGGGCGACGATCACCCACAGCCATTCGGTGCTCACGGTCCGGTCGCGGACTCTCCTGCTCGCCGCAACATGCTTTCGGCGTGCCGCAACACCGGGGAGTCGACCATCTGCCCGTCGAAGGCGAACACCCCGCGCTCGGTTTTGGCAGCGGCCAGCACCCGACGCGCCCAGTCCAGTTGCTCATCGCCGGGCCGATAAGCCTTGCGTACCACGGCAACCTGGCTCGGGTGGATGCAGACCGTCGCATCGAAGCCGATCGCTACGGCGTCGAGCGCCTCTGCTTCCAACCCTTCGATATCGCGGATGTCCAGATGCACCGCATCCAGCGCCAGCAGGCCGAAGGTGTTGGCCGCCAACAGCGCTGTGGACCGCACATGGCGGGCGAAATCCCGATAGGTGCCGTCCGCACGTCTGCTGGAACTGCCACCCATGGCCGCCACCAGATCCTCCGCACCCCACATCAACGCCACTGCACGCTCGGCAGCGGCGATCTCGCTGACGAACAATGCGCCGCGCGGAGTCTCGACAAGTGCGACGACGTCACGCGGCGCGAGTGCGTCCACCTGCGCCGCCGATTCCGTCTTCGACAGCATCACCGTGGTGTAGGCGGTGTCGGCCAAGGCCTGTAGATCCCTGGCATGGTCGTCGGTGCTGGCGGCGTTGATCCGTACGACGGTTCGCTGGGGATCAAGTGGGTTGTCCCGCAGCGCGATTCGAGCAGCGGGCCGGTCGGTCGCCGCAACCCCGTCTTCGAGGTCGAGAATCACCACGTCGGCGGCAGCGGCGGCTTTCGCGAAGCGTTCCGGACGATCAGCCGGGCAGAACAGCCAACCAGGGCCGGCGTCGCGCAAGCTCATCGGGACTCCGCACTGGGCCGCTTCTGCACCAGGGTGGTCCGGACCGCCCTGGCCACGATGTCGCCGTGCTGGTTGCGTCCGGTGTGCTCCAGCGTCACGATGCCTTCGCCCGCGCGGCTTTTCGACTCCCGCTTACCGGTGCAGATGGTCTCAGCGTAGAGGGTGTCGCCGTGGAAGACCGGCTTGGGGAACGACACCTCGGAGAAACCCAGGTTGGCGACGATGGTGCCCAGGGTCAGTTGGGCCACCGACAGACCGACCAGGGTGGACAGCGTGAACATCGAATTGACCAGCCGCTCACCACGAAAACCGGGTTGCTCGGCGGCCCACGCCGCATCCAGGTGCAGCGACTGCGTGTTCATCGTCAACGTCGTGAACAGCACGTTGTCCGCCTCGGTGACGGTGCGACCCGGCCGGTGCAGGTAGGTCGTGCCGACCTCGAACTCCTCGAACCACAAGCCCCGCTGGATAATCGACTTGGTGTGGCCGACTGTGCCGTTCGCGTCACGACTCACCGGCGTCGCGTCGCCGGAGGCACGTTCGGCAGGACCGGCGCCGGTCATGACAGGCCCAGCGATCGCGCGATCAACATCAGCTGCACCTCCGTTGTGCCCTCCCCGATTTCCAGGATCTTGCTGTCCCGGTAGTGGCGGGCCACCGGGTACTCGTTCATGAAGCCGTACCCGCCGTGGATCTGCGTAGCGTCGCGGGCGTTGTCCATCGCCGCCTCCGAGGAGACCATCTTTGCGATAGCCGCTTCTTTTTTGAAGGACTTGCCGGCCAACATCTTTGCCGCGGCGTCGTAATAGGCGGTGCGGGCGACGTGTGCCCGGGCTTCCATACGCGCGATCTTGAAGCTGATGGCCTGGTAGGAGCCGATCGGCTGGCCGAAGGACTGACGCTCGTTGGCGTACTTGACGCTTTCGTCGACGCAGCCCTGCGCCACCCCCGTCGCGAGCGCGGCGATCGCGATGCGGCCCTCGTCGAGGATGGACAGAAAGTTCGCGTAACCCTTGCCGCGGACACCGAGTAGGTTCTCCTCGGGCACCCGCGCGTCGTCGAAGGTCAGCGGGTGGGTGTCCGAGGCGTTCCAGCCGACCTTGTTGTAGACCGGCTCGACGATGAAACCCGGGGTGCCGTTCGGCACGATGATCGCCGAGATCTCTTTCTTGCCGTCGGCGATGTTGCCGGTGACGGCGGTGACAGTGACCAGCGAGGTGATGTCGGTGCCGGAGTTGGTGATGAATTGCTTGCTGCCGTTGACGATCCACTCACCCCCTTCGAGTCGGGCGGTGGTGCGGGTGCCGCCGGCATCCGATCCCGCGCCCGGCTCGGTGAGCCCGAAACCGGCGAGCTTGCGGCCGGCCACCAGGTCGGGCAGCCACTGCTGCTTCTGCTCCTCGGTACCGAACCGGTAGATGGGCATGGCCCCCAGTCCCACCCCTGCTTCCAGCGTGATCGCGACCGATTGGTCGACCTTGCCGAGTTCCTCGAGTGCCAACGCCAGCGCGAAATAGTCCCCGCCCATACCGCCGTATTCCTCCGGGAACGGCAGACCGAACAGCCCCATGTCGCCCATCTTTGCGACGACTTCATACGGGAAACTGTGCTCCTCATCGTGTTTGGCGGACACCGGAGCCACGACCGAGCGCGCGAAGTCGGCCACGGTATCGCGCAGGTCTTCATATTCTTTCGGTAGCGTGCCCGCCGAAATCGTTGTCGTCATGATTGTCAGTCCTTGCTTGTCGTCGCTGCTGCGTCTGCCACGGCGGCCGGCACCAACCGGGCCAGCACCTGCTCCACCTTCACCTGTTCACCGACGCCCACCATGACCTCCACGCGTCCCGAGATCGGTGCGGTCAGTGAATGTTCCATCTTCATCGCTTCGACGATCACCACCACGTCGCCCTCGGACACCTCGGTGCCGGACTCCACCTGGACGGCGATCACGCTGCCGGGCATGGGGCTGACCACTTCGGCCGGACGCTCCCCCGCTGCGCGTTGAATCTTGTTCACCTCGGCCTCACGGATGTGCCAGGTGCCTCGTTCGTCGGCTATCCACAAGTGCCGCTCGGCCTCGGCCCACCGGTAGCTGCGACGCACCCCGTCCAGCGTGACGCTCAACTCACTCGGACCGAGTTGCACGGTGGCAGAGATTATTTCGCTGTCGCCCACTTGTACGGACGCGGCGCCCGGCAGGCCCCGGACCGACACAGTCTCGGTACGCAACGCGGTCCGCATCGCAGTGCGCACCGGGGCGCTAGCACCACCGATCCGCCATCCGCTGGGTGCGGCCCACAGATCATTCCCGGCGCGCCGAGCAAGCACCGCCTGGCTATAGAGCCCTGCGGCGGCGAACACATCGTCAGGCGCCGGTTGCGGCGCGAAACTGGTCAATCGTTCGTCCAGCAGCGCGGTGTCGAGGTTGCCGGCCTGCACGCGATCGTCAGCGAGCAGGAACCTCAGGAACTCCACGTTGCTCTGCACACCCAGGACAGCGGTACGCGACAACGCCTCATCGAGCCGGGCCAGCGCCTGCGCGCGGTCGGCCCCGTGGGCGATCACCTTGCTCAGCATCGGGTCGTAATCGCTGCCGACCACCGTGCCGGCCAGCAACGAGGAGTCCACCCGCACACCGGGTCCGGACGGTTCGACCACTCCCAGCACCCGGCCGCCGGTGGGCAGGAAGCCCCGGGCGGGATCCTCGGCGTACACCCGGGCCTCGATCGCGTGACCAGTGAGCGTGATGTCGTCCTGGGCGAACCCCAGCTTCTCCCCCGCTGCCACACGCAGCTGCCACTCGACGAGGTCGAGCCCGGTGACCGCCTCGGTAACCGGGTGTTCCACCTGCAGACGGGTGTTCATCTCCATGAAGAAAAATTCGTCGGGCCGGTCACCGGAGACGATGAACTCGACCGTGCCGGCGCCGACATAGTCGACACTGCGGGCGGTGTCACAGGCCGCAGCCCCGATGCGCACCCGGGTCGGGGCGTCGAGCAGCGGCGACGGCGCCTCCTCGATGACCTTTTGATGGCGACGTTGCAGGCTGCACTCCCGTTCGCCCAGATGGACCACGTTGCCATGGGTGTCGGCAAGTATCTGGACCTCGATGTGCCTGGGACGCAACACAAAACGCTCCAGGAACAGTGTGTCGTCGCCGAACGCGGACGCAGCTTCGCGGCGGGCGGTGACCAGGGCATTACGCAGCCGCTCAGGGTCGTCGACCATGTGCATGCCCTTGCCCCCACCGCCGGCCGACGGCTTCACGAGGACCGGGTAACCGACGTCGTCGGCAGCGGTGATGAGGTCATCATCGGATAGCCCGGGCCGCGCGACGCCCGGCACCACCGGCACGTCGAACGCGGCGACCGCGTTCTTGGCGGCGATCTTGTCCCCCATCACCTCGATCGCGCGTGCGGGCGGTCCCAGGAATGCCACGCCGGCGCGGTCGCAGGCCGCGGCGAAATCGGCGTTCTCCGAGAGGAACCCGTAGCCCGGATGGATCGCCTGCGCCCCGGTACGCTGCGCCGCGTCGATCACTTTGCCGATGTCGAGGTAGCTCTCCCGCGCCGGCGCCGGTCCCAGCCGAACTGCGGTGTCGGCCTCGATCACGTGGCGGGCACCCGCGTCGGCATCGCTGTACACCGCAACCGACCGGATACCCAGTCGACGCAGGGTGCGGATCACGCGCACCGCGATCTCGCCGCGGTTTGCCACTAGAACGATGTCAAACATGAGTCACATCCGAAATACGCCGTAGGAGACCGATTCCAGCGGCGCCCGGGCGCACACCGAAAGTGCCAGCCCCACAACTGTTCTGGTATCAGCAGGATCGATGATGCCGTCGTCCCACAGGCGCGCGGTCGAGTAGTACGGGTTGCCCTGGTCTTCGTACTGTTCGCGGATGGGCGCCTTGAATGCCTCTTCCTGCTCCGACGACCAGGGTTTGCCGGCCGCCGAGAGCTGCTCACCACGCACGGTGGCCAGCACTGATGCGGCCTGCTCGCCGCCCATCACCGAGATCCGTGCGTTCGGCCACATCCACAGGAAGCGCGGTGAGTACGCGCGCCCGCACATCGAATAGTTGCCCGCCCCATAGGATCCGCCGATCACCACGGTCAGCTTCGGCACCCGGGCGCAGGCCACCGCGGTGACCATCTTCGCGCCGTGTTTGGCGATGCCACCGGCCTCGTAGTCGCGACCGACCATGAATCCGGCGATGTTCTGCAGGAACAGCAACGGGATTCGGCGTTTGTCGCACAGTTCGATGAAATGTGCACCCTTGACGGCGGATTCGCTGAACAGCACACCGTTGTTGGCGATGATTCCCACCGGATGACCGTGGATATGCGCGAACGCCGTCACCAGCGACTTGCCGTAATTCGCCTTGAACTCACTGAATTCGCCGCCGTCGACCAGCCGAACGATGACCTCGTGCACGTCGTAGGGCACCCGCGGATCGGGAGGCACCACGTCGTAAAGGCCGTCCTGGGCGTATATCGGTTCGCGCATCGGCCGGATGTCCCACTGCGCAGGTTCGCGCGGTCCGAACGTGGCGGCGATCTTGCGGACAATCCGCAGCGCGTCCTCGTCGTCCTCGGCCAGGTGGTCGGTGACGCCGGAGACCCGCGAGTGCAGGTCGCCGCCGCCGAGTTCTTCGGCGGTGACGATCTCACCGGTGGCGGCCTTGACCAGGGGCGGGCCGCCCAGGAAGATCGTGCCCTGTTCGCGGACGATCACGGCTTCGTCGCTCATCGCCGGCACGTACGCACCGCCGGCCGTGCACGAGCCGAGCACCGCGGCGATCTGCGGAATTCCCTTGGCGCTCATGGTCGCCTGGTTGTAGAAGATCCGGCCGAAGTGTTCGCGATCCGGGAACACTTCGTCCTGGCGGGGCAGGAACGCGCCGCCGGAGTCCACCAGGTAGATGCATGGCAGCAGATTCTGCAACGCGACCTCCTGCGCGCGCAGATGCTTCTTCACCGTCATCGGGTAGTAGGTGCCGCCCTTGACGGTGGCGTCGTTGGCAACGATCACGCATTCGCGCCCGGAGACTCGGCCGATTCCGGTGATGATGCCCGCGCCCGGGGATTCGTCGTCGTACATGCCGTGGGCAGCCAACGCGGCCAACTCCAGAAACGGGCTGCCCGGGTCGAGCAGACGGTCGACGCGGTCGCGGGGCAGCAGCTTGCCGCGGCTGACGTGGCGTTCGCGGGCGCGTTCGTTGCCGCCGAGGGCGGCGGCGGCCAACTTGTTGTTGAGTTCGGCGACCAGGCGGCGATGCTCGTCGGCGAACGTCGGCGCGACCGTGGTCACCTGGACACCAGATCCGAGAGCACCAGGGGCGGTTGAGTTTTCGCTACTACCTCTTCGACCGACACGTCGGGGGCGGTCTCGATCAGGTGCAGGCCGTCGTCGCGGACGTCGATGACCGCGAGTTCGGTCACGATCCGATTGACGCACCCGACCCCGGTCAGCGGCAGGGTGCAGCGCTCGAGAATCTTCGGGCTGCCGTCCTTGGCGGCGTGGTCCATCACCACGATCACCTTGCGGGCGCCGTGCACCAGATCCATCGCCCCGCCCATGCCTTTGACCATCTTGCCGGGGATCACCCAGTTCGCGAGATCACCGGTGACCGAAACCTGCATGGCCCCAAGGACAGCCACGTCGAGGTGTCCGCCGCGGATGATGCCGAACGACGTCGACGAACCGAAGAACGACGCCCCTGGCTGAGTGGTCACCGTCTCTTTGCCCGCGTTGATCAGATCGGCGTCGACGTCCTCACGACGGGGGTAGGGCCCCACGCCGAGGATGCCGTTCTCGGAGTGCAGGACCACGTGCACACCGTCGGGGATGTGGTTGGGAATCAAGGTCGGTATGCCGATGCCGAGGTTGACGTACTGTCCGTCCTCGAATTCGGTGGCGACCCGGGCCGCCATGCCGTCTCTGCTCCACGTCATTGGGCGGCGCTCCTTTTCATCGGCACACCCGCATCCCCGCCGAGCGTCACGCCAGCGTGGCAGTCGACGCCGAGCGTCACGCCAGCGTGGCAGTCGCCGCCGAGCGGTGGCGAGCCAGCGTGACAGTCGGCATCGAGAGGTGGCGAGCCAGCGTCGCGGTCGACGCCGAGCGTCACGCCAGCGTGGCGGTCGACGCCGAGAGGTGGCGAGCCAGCGTGGCAGTCGACGCCGAGCGTCACGCCAGCGTGGCGGTCGACGCCGAACGTCACGCTAGCGTGACAAACGGCGTCGAGGTGTGGGGCGCTCATCGCACCGTCTCCTTCTCGATCCGTTTCTGGGGATCAGGCACGTGCACGACGCGCTGCACGAACACGCCCGGGGTATGCACCGTGGCGGGGTCGATCTCTCCCGGTTCGACGAGATGTTCGACCTGGGCGATGGTGATCCGACCGGCCGGCGCGCATTCCGGGTTGAAATTGCCTGCGGCGTAACGGTAAACGAGATTGCCGTGCCGATCGCCCTTCCAGGCGTGCACCAACGCGAAGTCGGTGCGGATTCCGCGCTCCAGCACATAGGTGACGCCATCGAATTCGCGGGTCTCCTTGGGCGGCGAGGTGATCGCCACCTCGCCCGAGGGGTCGTAGCGCCAGGGCAGGCCGCCGTCGGCGATCTGCGTGCCGACCCCGGCCGGGGTGTAGAACGCCGGGATGCCCATGCCGCCGGCGCGCAACCGCTCGGCCAGCGTGCCCTGCGGGGTCAGCTCGACCTCGAGTTCTCCGGAGAGGAACTGGCGGGCGAATTCCTTGTTCTCGCCCACGTACGACGATACGGTCCGGCGAATCCGCTTGTGCGCCAGCAGAACCCCCAACCCGACGCCGTCCACACCGCAGTTGTTCGAGACGGTTTCCAAATCGGTCACTCCGCGATCGGCCAGCGCGGCGATCAGCGCCTCCGGGATACCACACAGCCCGAAGCCCCCGACGGCCAGCGATGCTCCGTCGGTTATGTCCGCCACCGCCTCCGCGACGGTAGCCACCACCTTGTCCATCCCCGCAGAGCCTCCGATTTCAGTTAATAATCATTAACTGGACAGTGAGAATACCATTTCCGCCCTCGCGCCGTCCAGGGCGGGTGCGGCCTATTCACCGTCGGCGAGATACTCCACGGCACGCGCCCGCATCTCCGCTCTACGGACTTTGCCGGTGACCGTCATCGGGAAGTCCTCGACGATCCAGAGATACCGCGGGATCTTGAACCGGGCGATACGGCCGGCGCAGAACTCCCGCAACGACTCCACCGTCAGCGTCGAGGCTCCGTCACGGAGCTTGACAACCGCCATGAGTTCCTCGCCGTAGCGTTCGTCGGGCACTCCGATGACGTGGCCGTCGACGATGTCGGGGTGGGTGTACAGGAACTCCTCGATCTCGCGCGGGGAGATGTTCTCGCCGCCGCGCACCACGATGTCTTTGATCCGGCCGGTGATACGGACATATCCGGAGGCGTCCATCGACGCCAGGTCGCCGGTGTGCATCCAGCCGTCCCCGTCGATGACCTCCGCGGTCTTCTCCGGTTCGTTCCAGTACCCCGACATCACCGAATAACCGCGGGTGCAGAATTCGCCGGCGACGTCGCGCGGCAGCGTCGCACCCGTGACCGGGTCCACCACCTTGATCTCCAGGTGTGGCCCCACCTGACCGACGGTGGCGACGCGCCGTTCCAACGAGTCGCCAGAACGCGTCTGGGTCGACACCGGGGCGGTCTCGGTCATCCCGTAACAGATGGCGACCTCCGGCATGTGCATGCGTTCGATCACCCTGCGCATGACCTCGACCGGGCACGGCGAGCCCGCCATGATTCCGGTGCGCAGACTGTCCAACCGATACTCGGCGAAGTCCGGCAGGCCCAGTTCGGCGATGAACATCGTCGGCACCCCGTAGAGACTGGTGCAGCATTCGTCGTGCACCGCGCGCAGGGTGGCAGCGGGATCGAAACCGGGCGCGGGGATCACCATGCAGGCACCGTGGCTGGTGGCCGCCAGATTGCCCATCACCATGCCGAAGCAGTGATAGAACGGCACCGGAATACAGATCCGGTCACGTTCGGTGTAGTCGAGCAGCTCACCCACCAGGTAGCCGTTATTCAGGATGTTGCGGTGACTGAGGGTCACACCCTTGGGATATCCCGTTGTGCCCGAGGTGTACTGGATATTGATCGGATCGGTCGGCGTCAGGCGCGCGGACCTCGCCCGCAACGCAGCCGGATCGATATCCACACCGGCAAGCTCGTCCCAGCGGTCGCTGTCCATGATCGTGACGTCGCGCAGCTCGGCGCAGTCCGGCGCCACCTCAGCCAGCATCTGTGCGTAGTCGGCGTCCTTGAACCCGGGTGCGGCAATCAGCATCTTCACCCCGGATTGCTCCAGCGCATAACCTAATTCGCGCGACCGGTACGCCGGATTGACGGTCACCAGGATGGCGCCGATCTCGGCCGTCGCATACTGCGTCAGCACCCATTCCCAACGATTGGGAGCCCAGATGCCGATCCGGTCACCGACTCCGATGCCGGCCTGAAGCAATCCGGTCGCTAAAGCGCGAACGTCATGCAGCAGTTCGGCATACGTCCAGCGCCGTCCCGCCGCGACATCGACCAACGCGTCGCGGGACGCGAAAGTTGTTGCGGTTGCAGCGAAGTTGGCGCCGATGGTCACCTCGAGCAGCGCAGGCGAGTTCGGGCCGCGTTCGTAGGAAAGTGGAGTTGCCACCATTCCTCCCGCGGTAAGTCAGTGTTACGTTAGTGACGATTAACCGACATGTCCAGGAGGCCGTCATGGCAGCGTCCGCCCCGGACGGCGAGGCCGGTCGGCCTGAAGCGCCAAATCGTCGCAGCCAGTTGAAGTCCGACCGGCGGCTGCAACTACTTGCGGCCGCCGAACGGCTGATCGCCGAACGTGGCTTCCTCGCGGTGCGTCTCGAGGACATCGGCGCCGCGGCCGGGGTCAGCGGCCCGGCCATCTATCGGCACTTCCCCAACAAGGAGTCGCTGCTGGTCGAGTTGTTGGTCGGGATCAGCGCCCGGCTGCTGGACGGTGCCCGCGCGGTGACCGACCGCGACGCCGACGCGGCGGCAACCCTGGACGGCCTGATCGATTTCCACCTCGACTTCGCTCTCGGCGAGCCGGACCTCATCCGCATCCAAGATCGCGATCTCGCCCATCTGCCGGCCCCGGCCCAACGGCAGGTGCGCAAAGCGCAACGGCAGTACGTCGAGATCTGGGTGGGCGTACTGCGCGAGCTGAACCCCGATCTCGCCGAGGCCGACGCCAGGCTGATGGCGCACGCCACTTTCGGCCTGCTGAACTCCACGCCGCACAGCATGAAATCGGCCGACACCAAACCGTCGCGCGCGGTGCGGTCCCGAGCCGTGATGAGGGCGATGACGATGGCCGCGCTGAGTGCTGCAGACTTGTAGCGCCCCGACGTCCACGCAGGCACGACCACGGTTCCGCGCCTTCACGGCGTGCCCGGGTACCCTGCGAAGTGGACATGAACTCGCCACGCGACCCCCAGCATCCAGGTCCCCCATCCCGGGGGTCTGCTTCGACGTGGTCGCAGGAGGTCGTCGACTACCCGGCCTACGCCGACGACATGCCCTACGCCTACGGCGGCGGCAATTCGCCCTGGGCGCCGGGCGCGTACCCACCGAACCCGACCCAACAGTTGCCACCACAGTATTGGCAACAAGACCAGCCGCGGGCCGATGCGGAGGCGGAGGGACCCCCGCCGCCGGGCACCCCGCGCTGGCTGTGGATCGTGGCCGGCACCGCAGTGCTGCTCGTCGTCGGGTTGGCCATTGCGCTGGTCGTGACGAACGGTTCGGACACCCAGCAGACGGCCATCGAGCCGCTGCCGCCGATGACCGGTCCCACCACTACCGTCGCACCCCCGACGACCAGGTCAACGCCGCCGCCCACCACCCGCAGGCCGCGCACCACCACCACTGAGCCCAGCACCCCGCCGCCGCCCACCGCCACCGTGCCGGGCACCATGCAGTCGGTGGTTTACAGCGTCACCGGCGAAGGCCGGGCGATCAGCGTCGTCTACATGGACACCGGTGATCTGATCCAGACCGAGTTCAACGTCACCTTGCCGTGGACCAAACAGGTCAGCCTCTCGACGTCGTCCACCCGTCCGGCCAGCGTCACCGTCGTCAACATCGGTCACAACGTCACCTGCTCGCTGACGGTGGCCGGGGTTCAGGTGCGGCAGCGCACCGGCCAGGGCTTGACCATCTGCGACGCCCCGCTCTGACTCCACGGGTGGCGCTGCTGCGCCGCGCTCGCGATCGCCGTCAGTTCGTTCGCGGTACCCGTACGAACAGCATCGCCAGCAGTCCGGTCAGCAGCACCACGAAGATGCCGCCCAATCCGGCGCGTGGGGCGTCGAACGCGTCGACGAAAACCGAGAACAGCCACGGCGCCACGAACGACATCGCTCGACCGCTCATCGTGTAGAGACCGAAGGCCACACCCTCTTTGCCCTGTTTCGCCAGGCGCAGCAGCAGTGCGCGCGCTGAGGACTGCGACGGCCCGATGAACAGACACAGTGACAAACCACACACCCAGAATGTCAGCGGGCCGGACAGGACCATCATGGCCAGGCCGGCGGCGAGGATCGCGGTCAGAGAAGCGATGATGACCGGCTTCGATCCGACCCGATGATCGACGAATCCGCCGACCACGGCGCCGACTGCAGCCACCACGCACGCGGCCATACCGAAGATCAGCACGTCTTCGCGCGGGACGCCGTACACCCCGACGCCCAGCACGGGACCGAACGTGAATATCGCAGCCAGGCCATCTCGGAAGAGCGCGCTGGCCACCAGGAAGTACACGACATTGCGGTCGCGGCGCCACTCGGAGGTGATGTCGGCCCACAGCTTGCGGTAGGTACCCAGCAGGGGGGTCGACGGGTTCGTGTTCGCCCCGGCGTCCGGGAGGCGGTGTGCGACGAGCAGCAGCGGCAGCGCAAAGATCGCAAACCAGGCCGCGGCCATCAGCATTGCCACGCGGACGTACACGCCGTCGGCGGTGGGCAGGTGCAGCAAACCACGATGGTCACCGTCGCCGGACACGAAGCCCACGTAGACCAAACCCAGGAGCACCACGGTGCCGACGTATCCCGCCGCATAGCCGAAACCCGATATCCGGCCGGCCGTCAACGGCGTCGACAGCTGCCGCAGCATCGCGTTGTACGGGATGCTGGCCAGGTCACCACATGCCGCGGTCGCCGCCAGCAATGCCAGGCCGGCGAAAAAGAAGCCCGGCTGATCGCGGATCAACGCCATCGAACAGGTCAGCACCACCGCCAGGCCGGTCAGCAGAGCCAGGGCCACCCGCCGTCGGTGCGGCGACTCCACCCACCCCCCGATCAGCGGCGCCAGTACCGCAATCGTCACCCCGGCCGCGGCTCCGGCACGCCCCAGCCAGCTCACCGGCGTGGCGCCCAGTGGCGTGCCCACTCCGACGCTGTTGGTCAGGTAGACGGAGAACACGAACGTCGGCGTGATGGCGCTCAAGCCGGTCTGACCGCAGTCCCACAACGCCCACGCCGCCACCCCCGATCGCGGGGCTTTCTTCCGATCCCCGGCGCGCGTGTCCTCCGGGTCATCCATGCAGCGCACTCTAGAGCCAACCCGCTGCGCCCGGCTACGCCGGACAGCTCCTGACTACGATTGCCTTCATGCCGATACCTGCCCCAAGTCCAGACGCGCGCGCCGTAGTCACCGGAGCGTCGCAGAACATCGGCGAGGCGCTGGCCACCGAACTGGCCGCGCGCGGGCACAGTCTGATCATCACCGCACGACGGGAGGAGTTGCTGACCGCCCTCGCCGCCCGACTGGTGGACAAGTACCGCGTTGCCGTCGACGTGCGCCCGGCCGACCTCGCCGACCCCACCGAGCGCGCGAAACTGTGCGACGAGCTGGCCGCGCGGCCGATCTCCATCCTGTGCGCCAACGCGGGCACCGCGACGTTCGGTCCGGTCGCGTCGTTGGATCCGGCTGGCGAGAAGGCGCAGGTGCAGCTGAATGCCGTTGCGGTGCACGATCTTACGCTGGCTGTGCTGCCGGGCATGATCGAGCGCAAGGCGGGCGGAATCTTGATTTCCGGTTCGGCGGCGGGGAATTCGCCGATCCCCTACAACGCCACCTACGCGGCAACCAAGGCGTTCGCCAACACCTTCAGCGAATCGCTGCGCGGTGAACTGCGCAACTCCGGTGTGCACGTCACGCTGCTGGCCCCGGGCCCGGTACGCACCGACCTGCCCGCTGAAGAGGAGGCCTCGCTGGTCGAGAAGCTGGTGCCGGACTTCCTGTGGATCTCGACCGAACACACCGCGCAGCTATCCCTGGATGCGTTGGAGCGCAACAAGATGCGAGTGGTCCCGGGGTTGACCTCGAAGGCGATGTCGGTGGCCAGCGGCTATGCCCCCCGCGCCATTGTCGCGCCGATCGTCGGGGCGTTCTACAAGAAGCTCGGCGGCGGCTAACCCGTCACTTACGTCGCCGTCCGGTCCCGAAAATCCCCTTGACCGCTTCGCGGATCGCGGTGTTGATGCCGCTTTTCACCGTCGGGTTCTTCAGCACTTCCTCCCACATCGCCGGACCCTTCGGCTCGGCCGGTGCGGGCATGGGCGGAATCTCGGAATCGTTGGGGGACAACGGCGGATAGTCCGGTGCGGGAGTTGGTGTGGCCGGCGGGCCTGCCGCAGGCTCCGACTCCGGCTCGGTCTGGCCGTACTTGGCCTGTAACGAGCTTTTCTCTGCCGCTTCAGTGACCGCTTCGGTGCCGATCGCTCCCATCAGCGACCTCGGCACCCGCATGCGGGTCCAGGCCACGGGTGTGGGGGCGCCTTTTTCGGACAGCACGGTGACCACGGCCTCGCCGATACCCAACGACGTCAGCGCCGATTCCAAGTCGTAGACATCGGTTTTCGGGTAGGTGCGCACGGTCTTGCTGAGCGCCTTCTGATCATCGGGGGTGAATGCCCGCAGCGCGTGCTGGATGCGCGCGCCCAGTTGCGAGAGCACATCGTTGGGCAGGTCCGTCGGCAACTGTGTGCAGAAGAACACGCCCACGCCCTTGGACCGGATCAGCTTGACGGTCTGCTCGACCTGTTCGAGAAACGCTTTGGACGCGTCGGCGAACAACAGGTGGGCTTCGTCGAAGAAGAAGACCAGCTTGGGCTTGTCGACGTCTCCGACTTCGTCGAGCTGCGTGAAAAGATCGGCCAGCAGCCACATCAGGAAAGTGGAGAAGATGACCGGGCGCAACGACTGGCCGCTGAATTCGAGCAGGCTGATCACACCGTGACCGTCGTTGACCCGCAACAGATCTTTGGGGTCCAGCTTCGGTTCGCCGAAGAACGTGTCGCCACCCTCGCCGGCCAGGTTAACCAGCGCCCGCAGGATCACGCCCGCCGTCGTCGACGACACCCCGCCCAGCGATTTCAGGTCGGCCTTGCCCTCCTCACTGGTCAAATGGCTGATGACGTTGCGCAGACTGTTCAACGTGATCAGCGGACGGTTGTTCTCTTTGGCCCAGTGGAAGATCAGTCCGAGCGTCGACTCCTGAGTAGCGTTGAGCCCCAGCACTTTTGATAAGAGAACGGGACCGAAGCTGGCGACGGTCGCGCGTACCGGTACCCCGATTCCCCCGGTGCCGAGCGAGAGAAACTCCACCGGGAACCCCGTCGGCTCCCAATTGTCACCGGTGTCCTTGGCGCGCGCGGCGGTCTTGTCGTTGCCCGCTCCGGGCCGGGACAGCCCGGACAGGTCGCCTTTCACATCCGCCATGAACACCGGCACCCCGGCGCCGCTGAGCTGTTCGGCGATCAGCTGCAGGGTCTTGGTCTTGCCGGTGCCGGTTGCCCCGGCCACCAAGCCGTGCCGGTTGATGGTGGCCAGGGGGATGCGAATCTGAGCAGTCGGATCCGCCTGCCCGTCGATGACGACGGTGCCCAGTTCCAGTGCCTGACCCTCGACGGCGTAGCCCGCTGAGATTCGCTTGGCGGGTCCGTCGGCTCCATCCGCAGGAGATTCGGTGCTCATGGTTTTCCCCAGAGTTTGCTCGTCCAATTCGGCAGGGATCAGCCTACTGGGCCGGGTCCGGCCAGGGTCAGGGCGAACTACGTCGCCAGCTGGGCTTAATGTGAGCGCTGTGCGCGACGAATTGGTCTGGATCGACTGCGAGATGACCGGGCTCGATCTGGGCTCGGACAAGTTGATCGAGATTGCCGCCCTGGTCACCGATTCTGAACTCAACATCCTCGGTGACGGGATCGACGTGGTGATCCACGCCGAGGACGCGGCGTTGTCCTCGATGATCGAGATCGTCGCCGATATGCATGCGCGATCCGGGCTCACCAACGAGGTCAAAGCCTCCACCGTCGACATCGCCACCGCCGAGGCGATGGTGCTCGACTACATCCATGAGCACGTCAAACAGCCCAAGACCGCACCGTTGGCCGGCAACTCGATCGCCACCGACCGGTCGTTCCTCGCCCGCGACATGCCTGCCCTGGACTCGTTTCTGCACTACCGGATGATCGACGTCAGCTCGATCAAGGAGCTCTGCCGGCGCTGGTATCCGCGCATCTACTTCGGGCAGCCGCCCAAGGGTTTGGCGCACCGTGCGCTGGCCGACATCCACGAGTCGATCCGGGAACTGCAGTACTACCGGCGGACCGCCTTCGTGCCGCTGCCCGGCCCGTCTACCAGCGAAATCGCGGCCGTGGTCGCTGATATCCAGGGCAACACGGATGGATCGGAAACAAACGATTCGGCCGAGGAGCGTCCGAGCGGTTAATATCGACGTCGCTGCCCGTGCCCCGCTGCAGGGACGGGGGTGGCCATGGTGGGTGTAGTTCAGTTGGTAGAGCGTCAGGTTGTGATCCTGAATGTCGCGGGTTCGAGTCCCGTCACTCACCCCATGCGGCAGAGGCATTCCGCCCTCTGACCGGCGCAGCGCGCGGATGTGCCCTATCCATTTCATATCGATCGGGCTAGCGTGGAATCCGGGGTCGGCCCATCAACCGATAAGGATTGCGATGGCTGGCAAGTTCGAGATCTTCAAGGACGCGCGCGGCGAGTTCCGCTTCCGGCTCAAAGCCGGCAACGGAGAAGTGATCGCCAGCAGCGAGGGATACAAGACGAAAGCTGCGGCACAGAACGGCGTCGAATCGGTGCGCAACAACGCGCCCGCGGCGTCGCTGGTCGACCAGACCGCCTGAGGGTCCGCCGCCCCCCCGGTGGCGAGCAGACACGAGTCCCGGTTTCGTCCCGGGCTTGGCCTTCGTGTCGGCTCGGACCGAAAATGTTGCAGCGCAGCGTTATTCGAACCCGGCGAGGGTGATCCGCAGCGCGCTTTCCATCTCGACATGCATCGGTGAACTCGGTGCGTTATCGCCGATCAGCCAGCGGTCGATGACGAATCTGACCGTGGCCAGACTGGTGTGGACCAGCAGCGAAGGCCGGATGTCGACTGACGCATCGACGCCCATCCGGGCCGCCACGTACTCCACGAACTTGCGCTGATCGTCTTCGCTGACCAGCGACGTCTTCCGCAGCAGATGCGGCGCGGTAGCTACGGCCCGCTGCCAGGTGTCCAGGTTGAACTCGCTGGCGTTTCGGGCATGGGTGACGAACAGCGCGATCAACGCCTCCACCGCGGATTCGTCGGCGGGCCGGGTGGCGTATGAAGCTGCGATCTCGCTGATCGCCTGCCGAACTGGGTCGATGAGCAGGCCTTCTTTGGTCGGTGCATGCCGAAAGTAGGTGCTGATCGAGATTCCGGCGGCGGCGGCGATCTCCTCGGTCGTCACGGCATTGAATCCACGGTCGGCAAACAGGGCGTGTGCAGTGTGCTGGATCTGTGCGAGCAACTCGGCCCGCCGCCTGTCCCGGAGCGACTCGGAGTTTGCCAGGGACATGCCGTCGCCTTCGTGAGTCTGACATTCCAACACCAGGTTTGCGATCCGCGGGGGGCCGCAGATGAGTGACACTACACTATTGAAAGTGCCTATCAAGTAGGTTACGGTGATACCGCTAACCGTGCTGAACTGCAGAGTTACCGGACCGAGGCACTCATTTCGAGCGGGCTCCTACTTCGCAGCGCTTGACGCCTGCGGCTCAGCACCGATCAGTTGATGCTGGGGAGAGCGCCGATGATGTCGGTCTCGGGGAGGTTTACGCCGCGATCCGGGTTTGCTGAGTTTGTTGGTCATTGGTGAAATGACCACACACCAAGAATCCGCCCTGCGCGAAGAGAGCCACCTGGACCGCCACGATGACGACGGTGTCGGAGCTATCCGGGACTGGGGAGCCGGCTACGTCGATCGCCACCCGGTCGCGTCGCTGCGGACGGTCGGCGATCAATTCGTGCTGGGTGTGCGCACCATCGAATACTTCTTCATCGATCTGTGCACCGGCCGGTTCCAATGGCAGGAATTCGTTCGGCAGGGCGCATTCATGGCCGGCACCGCGGTGCTGCCCACGATCCTGGTTTCCCTCCCGATCAGCGTCACCTTGTCCATCCAATTCGCCCTGCTCGCGGGCCAGGTGGGTGCCACCTCACTGGCCGGCGCTGCCAGCGGGCTTGCGGTAATTCGGCAGGGCGCCTCGCTGGTGGCCGCGGTGCTGATGGCGGCCGCGGTCGGGTCTGCGATCACCGCCGACCTGGGTTCACGCACCATGCGCGAAGAAACCGATGCCATGGAAGTGATGGGCGTGTCTGTGATCCGGAGACTGGTGGTGCCGCGCTTTGCCGCCGCCATCATGATCGGCGTCGCACTGACCGGCGTCGTGTGCTTCGTCGGGTTCTTCGCCAGCTACCTGTTCAACGTGTATTTCCAGGACGGCGCCCCAGGCAGTTTCGTGTCGACGTTTGCGTCCTTCGCCACCCCCGGCGATATGATCCTGGCACTGCTGAAAGCTGTCATCTTCGGTGCCATCGTCGCCATCGTCTCGAGCCAGAAAGGCCTGTCCACCAAGGGCGGTCCCACCGGAGTGGCCAACTCGGTGAACGCGGCGGTGGTCGAATCGATCCTGTTGCTGATGATCGTCAACGTCGCAATCAGCCAGCTGTACATCATGCTGTCGCCCCGGACGGGGCTGTGAAGTGACGACGTCCCCCTACCTACCGCTGGCACCGCTGAGCACCCGACTGCTCGGCGTCTACCGCAGATCGACCAAACCGGTCACCCGGCTGGGGCACATGCTGGTTTTCTTCGTTCGCGCCCTCGTCGCCGTCCCGCTCACCCTGCGTCAGTACAACGGCGAGTTTCTGCGACTGTTGTCGAACATCACCTGGGGCAACGGCTCGATCGTGGTGGGCGGTGGAACCGCCGGTGTGGCAGTCGTTCTCGGCGTCACGGTGGGGGCACTCGTAGGCATCGAAGGCTACAACTTCCTGGACCTGCTCGGCCTCGGGCCGGCGACCGGGTTCGTGTCGTCGTTGGTCAACACCCGAGAGCTGGCGCCGCTGATGGCGGCGATGGCTTTCGCAATGCAGGGCGGCTGCCGGTTCACCGCGCAACTGGGGTCGATGCGCATCGCCGAGGAGATCGACGCGATGGAATCGATTGCGATCCGGCCGATTCCGTATCTGGTGACCACCCGGCTGATCGCCTCGGTGATCGCGATGATTCCCTTGTACGCCGCCTGCCTGGCGATCGGCTATCTCACCACCCAGGTGGTCGTGCAGATCAGCAGCGGCGGCTCGACCGGCTCCTATCTGCACTACTTCTCGCTGATGCTGGCCGGCCAAGACATTGTCTACTCGCTGTTCAAGGCGATCGTCTTCGTCTGGATTTCCGCCACCATCCAGTGCTACTACGGCTTTTACGCCAGCGGCGGCCCCGAAGGCGTGGGGGTGGCCGCAGGGCACGGCATGCGGGCCAGCATCACCGTCATGATTATCGTCAACATGCTGCTCACCATGGCGTTGTGGGGAGTGGACTCCGGCGCCAGGTTCGGTGGTTGACCGATGCACAATTCTTTCGACGTCGACGGACGCGGCCCGTCCGACCGGCAGCTGCTCGGCGCCGGGGTGGCGGTTGTCTTGGTCGCAACGCTGCTCACCACCGGGCTGTTGTTCAAGTCCACCGGCCGCCTCGACGACTACGTGCGGGTGGTTGCCGACCTGGTCAACGTGGGTGACGGGCTGCCGCAAAAATCGGACGTCAAGTATCACGGCGTGCTCGTCGGGATGGTCGACGACGTGGTGCCCGCGGCCCACGGGAAGCCGAACTTCGTTCAGATCAACCTCAAACCGCAGTACGCCAAGTCGATTCCGGCGGCGGTCACCGCACGCGTCGTTCCGAGCAACGTGTTCGCGGTGTCGTCGGTCCAGCTCGTCGGTAACGGCCCGGGTTCGACGATTCGGCCGGGCGCCCACATTCAGGAAGACAAAGACCTGCCGACGGTGTTGTTTCAGACCACCGTCAGCAAGCTGCGTGACTTGCTGGCCGCCGCCGGGCGCGGTCGCGAGGACAGGTCGGTGGGCATCCTGGCGGTCCTGGGTGCAGCGACCGACCACCGTCGCAGCGCGTTGTTGAACAGCGGGGCGCAGTTGAATCGTGCTCTGGATCAACTCAATTCGATCGTCAGCACCGATACCGGCCCCTCGACGGTGTCGGCGCTCTTGGACGCGGCACGCGGACTGCAGGCCACCGCACCGGATCTGGTCGACGCGCTGCACGAGGCTGTCGGGCCGATGCAGACGTTTGCCGAAACCCGCGCACAACTGGCCGGCCTGCTCGCCGGTGCCGAATCCACGGTGGGCACTGTGTATCAATCCTTCGACAACCACATGGACCAGCTGATCAGGATCTCCACCGACCTCACCCCTGTGCTGGGGGTGCTGGCGTTGCGTTCCAACAACTTCGTGCCGGCAGTGATCAAGCTGGACAACCTGGCCACCAAATTCCTCCAGGAGGTCTGGGACCCGGTGTTGGGTGTCGGCAACATGCGAGCCCGCATTTCGTTCACCCAGACCTTCGCCTACAGCCGGGCCGACTGCCCGCACTACGGTGAGCTCAAGGGTCCCAGCTGCTTCACCGCGCCGCTGGTTCCGAACAAACCTGCGGTGCCCGATGTGCTGTTGCCGCAGAACTATCACCCGCCCCTGGACCTGGCCCCGCCGCCGGGAACCGTAGTGGGGCCGGACGGCAACCTGGTGGCGGTCGGCCCGCCGCTGATCAACCCGAACCCCAGCCTGGCTGACCCCAATCCGCCTCTGCCACCGTTTATCTCGCCGTCGCCGCCGATACGGACCGGCGCCGATCCCGACATGCCGGACCCGTCTCCGCCCGCGCACGGACCGGTCCCACCGCCGCCGCTGCTGGGTCCGCCGGCACCAGGATCGGTCACCCCGTCCTCGTTCGGCGGCAACGTCGGCCCGGTCGGCAGCGAGTACGAACGAGCCATCCTCGGCGTGATCACCGGTCGGCCGGCCACCGCCGCCACCCAGCTGCTGCTGGGCCCCGTCGCGCGCGGAACAACGGTGTCGTTGGTCCCGCCGAGCGGGGCGGCGAAATGAAATTTCGCGGCCCGCTGATCGGCGTCACCCTCTTCATGGTGATCGCGCTGACCCTGACCTGGCTCGTGTATGTCAGCCTGCGGCGCGACGTCGCCGGCAACACCGCGTCGTATTCGGCGATGTTCACCGACGTGTACGGGCTTCGGGACGGCGACGACGTCCGGATGGCCGGGGTCAGGGTGGGCCGGGTCGAAACGGTCGAGCTGCAAGGCAAACTCGCGAAGGTCTCGTTCGTGGTGCAGACCGACCAGCACCTGTTCGGCAACACCGTCGCCTCGGTGATCTACCAGAACATCGTCGGGCAGCGATACCTCGGACTGTCCCTCGGGCCCGCAGAAGGTCGAGCGGGCAGTCAGTCACCACTATTGGCACCGGGCAGCACCATCCCCCTCGATCGCACCGAACCGTCGTTTGATGTCACCGCCCTGCTCAACGGCTACGAGCCGTTGTTCAGCCTGCTGAACCCGCGCGACGCCGACAACCTCACCAAAGGCGTCCTGGAATCGTTGCAGGGCGACACCTCCTCACTTGCCACCCTGATCAGTCAAACATCGACGCTGACTGAGACTTTCGCCGGTAGGGACCAGGCCCTCGGGGATGTCATCACCAACCTGAACAAGGTGGTGGCCAACCTCGCCGCGCAGGACGTCAATCTCGACGGCGTCATCACCCAGACCCGCGACGTCATCGGCGCTCTCAACCAGCGGCGTTCCGAGCTGGTGGCCGCGATGGGTTCGTCGTCGCGAATGACGCAGAACCTGGCGCGAATCGCGCGCGAAGACTACCCGGCGCTACGCGAATTCATCGACCGCAGACCAGGAGTCACCCGACACCTGCTCGACGTCGAACCACAGGTGGCCTTCTTCGGCGACAATATCCCGCTGTTGCTGAAGGGCTTGACCCGCATCGGAAATCAGGGCGCCTACGGCAACGCCTACCTGTGCGACGTGAACGTGTTCGGGTTCTTCCCCGGACTCAACGACGTGGTGCCGATCATCGTCAATGCCGCCACACCGGGTAATAGAGCGATGCACACACCCCGATGCAGGAATGTCGGCAATGGGTGATTCGTCAGGACGGCAACGAATTGCGGAGCTGCGCAAGCGTCCGCTGGAGAGCTTCAGCAAGTCCTGGTTGGGCTCCATCGCCGTCGCAGTGGTGGCGGTGCTGATCGGCACCCTGCTCACAGTTCATGCGCTCGGCGCCGGTTACCGCCATTTCACGGCCGAACTCTTGCAGGCGGCGTCGTTGCGGCCCGGCAACCCCATCACTGTGGCCGGCATTCCGGTCGGCGAGGTGACCAGTATGAAGCTGGTCGGTGATCACGTCGAGGCCGGTCTGAAGATCAAAGATGATGTGGCGCTCGGTAAGGACTCCAAGGCCTCGATCAGAGTGACGACCATCCTGGGTTCGCGGTACCTGGCGTTGGAACCCGACGGCCAGGGGTCGCTTCCCAACGGGACGTTCGATCTGGCGCACACCGCAGTTCCCTATGACCTGCAGGCCGCATTACAAGATGCCACAACAACTTTCGAACAGGTGGACTCGGACAGGTTCGCACAGTCGTTGGCGGTGCTCGGCAAGCAACTCGAGGGGCTGCCCGCGGTCGTACCGCAGGCGATGGCCAACATCGATTCGTTGTCGTCGATCATCGCCCAGCGTCGCGACCAACTCGGTCAACTGCTCAAGAGCACCGAACAGGTCACCAACACGCTGCGCGGTCAGCAGGCGAACCTCGGCAACGTGGTCACCCAGGCGCAAGAGCTGCTGAGCCAGTTCGTGGCGCGACGCGCCGTCTTTCACGCCCTGATGCAGTCGCTCACCAATATCGTCGACACGCTGAATCAGCTTGTGGTCAATGATCGTTCGGGGTTGGAGACGTTGCTGAAGGATATGCACGATTTCACCGGGATGATGGCCCAGCACGACGATCTGCTGCGCAGCATGCTGCAGGTCACGCCGGTGTTCGTCCGTGAGGCCGCCAATCTGACCGGGGATGCCAACGCCGTCAGCTTCAACGCTCCGAACGCACTGCTGATCGATTCGTGGATGTGCGCACTCAGTGGGCGCGCCCAGCAGTTCGGGCTGATCCCCTACTTCAAGGACTGCAAGTGAGGCGCCGGGTCGTCACATTCGTTGCCATCGTGGCGACGGTGATCACCGTGATCGGCCTCGGGTGGTACTTCACCGGCAAACCCGGACCGATCACGGTGACAGCCCAATTCGACAGTGCTTCAGGTCTGTACGAGGGCAACGTGGTGGCGGTGCTCGGCATGCCGGTCGGCAAGGTCACCAAAATCATCCCCAAGGGTGGCTACGTCGAAGTCCAGTTCACCGTCGACCGGGACGTCAAAGTCCCTGCCGATGTTCAAGCCGTGACGGTGTCGACATCGATTCTCACCGACCGCCAGATCGAGCTGACCCCGCCCTATCGCGGCGGTTCGGTGTTGGCCAACCATGACACCATCGGCCTGACCCGCACCAGGACACCGGTCGAATTCAGCCGGGTGCTCGCCGTCCTCAACAAGGTGACCAGGTCGCTGCAGGGTGACGGTCACGGCGGCGGCCCGATCGCCGACGTGATCAACGGCGGCGCCGAAGTCGTCAACGGCAACGGCGGCAAAATCAAAGGGGCGCTTGACGAACTGTCCAAGGCGCTGCGGCTCAGTAGCGACGGCGGCGCCCAGACCCGCGCGCAGATCACCACCATCATCAAGAACCTCAGTTCACTGTTCGAGGCCGCCGCCGCCAATGACGGCAAGCTGCGCGAATTCGCCGCGACCATCCACCAGCTCACCCAGATCCTGGCCGACGAGGACATCGGCGGCGGCAGCACCGGAAGAAAGCTCGACCAACTGATGCAGCGGGCCAATGAGCTGCTCGATGCCAACCGCGACAACATCAGCCAGGCCCTGCGCAACGGCAACACCCTGGCCAAGACGTTGGTCGACGAGCGGCGCGGTCTGGCCGAGACACTGGACGTCGCTCCGCTGCTGGCGGACAACGCCTACAACATGGTGGACCGCCAGAACGGTGCCGTGCGAGCGCACTTCCTCACCGACCGCATGATTTTCGACAGTCAGCTGACCAAAGAGATCTGCAATCTGATGGGCCTCCGGCAACTCGGCTGCAGCACCGGCACCGCGCAGGACTTCGGGCCCGACTTCGGGTTGACCTACGTGCTGGACGGTCTGGCAGCGATGGGCCAGCGATGAGCAGCGGCCGCGCCAAAGCAGCCGCTGCCCTCACCGCGGTGGGCATCGTCAGTTCCGGGTGCGCCACCAACGGCCTTGCCAGCCTGCCACTTCCGGCCCCGGGAATGGGTTCCGGCGGTTATCTGCTGACCGCGGTGTTCTCCAACGCGCTGAACCTGCCGATGAATGCGAAGGTGAAACTCGCCGGGGCCGATGTGGGCCAGGTCGAGTCGATGGTCGCGCGCAACTACACCGCGGTCACCACGCTGCGCATCCGCGATGGGGTGCTGCTGCCGAAAGGCAGCACCGCCGAATTACGCACCGCCACGCCGCTGGGCGATGTGTTCGTGTCCGTGCGGCCGCCGGCTGAACCCGACTCGGCCCTGCTGACCAACGGCGACACCATCGGTCTGGAGTCGACCGCGGCGGCAGCGACCGTCGAGTCGGTGCTGAGCTCGGCCGCCATCCTGGTGAACGGTGGCGCGGTACGCAACTTCACCAACATCATCAACGGGTTCGGCAAAGCCACCGGTGATCAGGGCCACGCGTTCGGTGAGTTGATCCGCAAGTCCAACCAACTTCTGAGCACGATGGACGCCCGGTCCGGCCAGATCTCCAGTGCACTGACCGAAATGTCGAATCTCAGTGCGCAACTCGACGCCAAGAATCGGGAGCTGAGCGAACTGATGGCGGCGGCCAACCCGGCCATGAGCGCCCTGTCCGCGAACACGACCGACCTGACCAACCTGGTCGTGCGACTCGGCGACACCAGCCGGCTGTTGTCCAGGTTCCCGTCGCTGGGCGGAACCGACACCAGTGGCCGCAGCGTGATCCGCGACCTGAACACCATCGCCGCGGCTGCCAACGACGTCGCAGTCAGCCCCGACACCAGCTGGCTGGCGTTGAACCGGCTGTTGCCGGTGTTGATCAAATCGACTGCCGGAAGCGCGATTTCAGTGCATGTGGGTGTCGACCAGTTGGTGCTGGGAGCGATACCCGACATCGGCTTCCCAGGCGACCGCGGTCTGCACGGCCCGACCCGGTTCACCTGGAATGAGTTCGTCGGCACGCTGAAGTACACCCTGTTCCGGTTGCAGGAACGAGTAGTCGGGCGCGGGCCGGAGGCCGTGCAGGTACCGGTGGTCCCCGATCCGAACGTCCCGGGCGGATTGCTGGTCGGCCCCACGCCGGGCACGTCGCACGCCCCGCCCGCACCGGAGCTGCCCGGTCTGCTATCGCCAGGACCACAACCGTGATCGGCTCCGCGGCAGAGACTTTGGTGCGGCTGGTGCGTGCCGGCCACCGCAGACAGGTCTGGTTGTCGGTGGCCGGGCTGGTGCTGACCCTGGTAGTTGCGACCGCGTATCTGCTGATCGGTGCGCTGCGGGTGAAGCCGTTCGCGTCGTCTTACCGGGTCACCGTGCAGTTGCCGGAATCC
Source organism: Mycobacterium sp. NGS29 (assembly GCF_059812965.1). Taxonomy (NCBI): domain Bacteria; kingdom Bacillati; phylum Actinomycetota; class Actinomycetes; order Mycobacteriales; family Mycobacteriaceae; genus Mycobacterium; species Mycobacterium sp. NGS29. The sequence goes on along the minus strand of NZ_JCALDR010000009.1, from coordinate 139,391 downwards.
GGTGGGCTGCTGCCGAATCAGGATGTCTCGCTGCGCGGGGTGCGGATCGGTCGCGTCGAGTCGTTGCAGCTCACCGACCAGGGTGTGAATGCGATCGCCAGCATCGACAGCACGGTGCGGGTCCCGGCGTCGGCGGTGGCGCACGTGTCGGCCCTGTCCCCCGCCGGTGAGCAGTACATCGACTTCCAGGCGGAGTCCGATGCCGGACCATACCTGCACGACGGCAGCTTGATCGGTCTCGGCCACGCCACCGTCCCGGTCAGTCTGGCGAAGCTGCTCGGTGATGCCGACGGCCTGCTGGCCCAAGCCGATCCACGCAAGATCGAGCTGATCAAGCGGGAACTCAGCATGAGTAAGGAGGGACCGGGCAAGCTCGCGGCCATCGTGGACGGTGGCACCTTCCTGCTTTCCACCCTCGATTCGGTGCTGCCGCAAACCACCAGTCTGCTCAAGACGAGCCGGGTGGTGTTGACCCTGGCCGCCGACAAGAACGCCGGACTGGCTGCCGCCACTGTGGGTCTCAACCGGACCCTGGCGGGGGTCGCCAGAATGCAGGGCGGGTACCGGCGGCTGACCGAGCAGACACCGCGGACGCTGTCGGCCATCGACAGCCTGTTCACCGACAACTCCGAGACCATGGTGCAGTTGCTGGGCAGCCTGGCCACCGCCGCGCAGTTGCTCTACCTGCGGGTGCCTGCGCTGAACGCGCTGTTTCCCGATTACCGCGGATCCGTGCTCGACGCGGTGGCCAGTGCCTTCCACGACCATGGCGTGTTCGCGACGGCCGAGCTGTATCCGCGGTACGCGTGCAACTACGGCAACCCGACGCATTCACCTTCGGCCGCAGACTATTTCGAACCATTCATGTACACCTACTGCCGCGACGACGACCCCGGGGTCGGTATCCGGGGAGCCAAGAATGCGCCGCGGCCGGCCGGCGACGACACCGCCGGCCCCCCGCCCGGTGCAGACCTGGGCCGGCGAACCGACCCGACGCCGCGGGGCCGCTACACGATTCCCACCCCCTACGGCGGCCCGGCCCTACCGATCGAACCCCCGCACTAATCCCGACAGCACGAGGAGACACCGATGACCGCAATTACTGAGAAGACCATCACTCTCGAAAAGATCGCTGCTGCAACGGAAACAGGCGAGGATACCGACATCGACGATTCCGGGACCGAAGACACCGAGTTCGAAGACATCGCCGCGGAGGCGGAAGACGCAGACCAGGCAGACGAGGTAGCCGAGGACGAAGATGACGACAGTGCGCTGCTGAGCAAGAAGTCCAAGAAGAAGAGGGATAAGACCCGCCGGCCGTGGGGCAGCTATCTGCGCCGCGGCATCATGCCGGTGTTGCTTGTTGCCTCCCTTGCAGTTTCGGGCTTCCTGGGGTGGCAGCAGTGGCAACAGCATCAGGCGCAGGTGGCCGGTGAGCAGGCCCAGCAGGCGGCGATCAAGTATGCCGGAGTGCTCACCAGCATCGACTCCAACAACGTCGACGAGAACTTCCGGCAGGTGCTCGACGGCTCGACCGGGGAATTCAAGGACATGTACACCCAGTCCAGCGTGCAGCTGCGGCAACTGCTGATCGACAACAAAGCCACCGCGCACGGGGTGGTGGTGGACTCGGCGATCGCGTCCCGATCCGCGGATAAAGTCGTGGTGTTGGTCTTCATCGACCAGACCGTGGCGAACATGGCGGTGCCCGACCCGCGCATCGACCGCAGCCGCATCAAGATGACGATGGAAAAAGTCGACGGTCGCTGGCGCGCCGCCAAAGTTCAACTGCTGTAGCCGAATCGGAGTGACAAGCTGTGATCAGAAGAATCGTCGCCGCAGCGATGCTGCTCGCGACCGCCGGCAGCTGTTCCGCCCTGCACGTGGCATCCGCGAATGCATCGGCGGAGTCGTTCTGCGGCGAGCTCGGCGGCGGTTGGGACGGGCAGTACTGTCACACCGCGGTCACCTCGGAGCGCAACGCCGTACGCGACATCAAGGTCGCGGTGCCCGTCGACCTCGTCGACAATCAGACGACCGGTCCGGTGATCCGCGACTACCTGCGCACCCTGGTCGGGAATTGGCGACGCGCCAACACAGCCATGGCCGCCGACAGTTATGGCGAGGAGAACTTTCAGGTCTTCCAACACGGCAATCTGCTCAGCACGGTGTTCCACGAGGACTATCACGCCGACGGGCCCCAGCCGAACAACGCCTATCGCACTTTCACCTTCGACATGGCCGGCGGTCGGCGCGTGCAGCTGGCGGACCTGACCAACGGTTCACTCGGCGCAATTGCGGGGCCGGCCCAGCCGTTCATTGAGACCGCGCTCAATCAGGCTGCGCCGCCGCATGATCCGGGAACCTACCCGTTCACCGTCGACCGGTGGACCCCGGACAAGGTGTACTCCGGTAGCTACCGCGCCTGGGCGTTGACCCCTGATGAATTGATTCTCTACATGCCCGACTATCCCGTCGGCCATGACGAGCCCATCAACTACTTACCCGGACTGCCGCAGTGGTACATGGATGGCGGCACGGTCGAGGCGCACATTCCGCTGGCCGCGCTGGGCGGCGTATTGCGGGCCTGAGGGTGGCAATCGGTCGCTAGGCGTTGGCGTTGCCGGCGCGCCACTGGTCCCACGGGATGTTCCAGTCGCCCAGGCCCTCGGTACCCGGCAAGATGCCGCCCACGGTGTTGATGACCTCGACGATGTCCCCACGCTTGCTGTGGTCGTAGAACCACACCGCGTTGCTGGGGCTCACATTCAGGCAGCCGTGACTGGTGTTGGAGTGGCCCTGGGCGCCCACCGACCACGGCGCGGAGTGCACGAAGATTCCGCTGTACGAAATCTGGGTGGCCCAGTCCACGTCGGTGCGATATCCGTTGGGCGAGTTCACCGGAACGCCGTAGGTCGACGAGTCCATGATGATGTGCTTGAACCGGGCGCCGACGGTGTAGATGCCGTTGTTCGTCGGCGTGCTGTCCTTGCCCATCGAGGTCGGCATCGTCTTGACCACTTCACCGTTGATCTTCACCGTGATGGTCTTGGTGCTGTCATCGGCGGTCGCGATCATCTCGTCGCCGATGGTGAAGTGCATCTTGACGTTGTCCTCACCGAACATTCCCTCGCCGAGGTCGACCCCGTAGGTGTTGACAGCGACGTCGACGTTGGTGCCTGGCTTCCAGAAATGCTCTGGGCGCCAACGCACCTCGCGTCTGTTCAGCCAGTAGAAGGCACCCTCGACGGGCGGGTTGGTGGTGATTTTGATGGCTTTCTCGGCGGCGGCCCGGTCAGCGATGTTCTCGTCGAACCGGATCGCCACCGGCTGGCCGACGCCCACTGTCTCACCGTCACTGGGGACCACGTAGGGCATGGTCAGGTGCGCCGGGGAACTGGTCTGGAAAGTCATTTTCCGGTCGGCGACGCCACCAAGTCCGGTCGCTTTGGCATTGAGCGTGTAGCGCCGGTTGTAGCCGAGGTGTTCGCTGGTTTGCCAGTGCAGCCCATCCGGGCTGAGCTGTCCGGCGATCTGCCGGCCGTTTTCATTGATCAGCGTGACCGAAGCCAGCACCCCGTCGGCGACGGCGACAGTCACCGGCGCGTCCACGGTCACCCCTACGGCCCCGTCGGTGACCGACGCGGTGAGCTTGGGGACCAGCAGATCGGCAAACGGTGTGCCCTTGTTCTCGATCACCTTGGCGGCGACCGGCCCGTTGCCGCCGCTGCCGCAGGCGACACCACACACAGCAACCAAGACCATGGCCAGAACCAGCCACGGTCGACGTCTGCGCAAAGGCGCCATCAAGTGACCTTTCAACTTCTGCTCGCTCACGATGGTCGCCGCTGACCTCGGATTCCCGCCGCATTTGCCTGGGTTCGGTCCCCAGCATCTTCTTGGATTGTTTCCAGTATTGTAGTGCCTCCCCGCCACCCACCGAGGCCGTCCGGAGGATTACCTTTGCTGGTGCTGTAGCTCACTGTGAGGGATTTCGCTCTGCGACGCAATGCCTGTTATTGTCGAGAGCCGGTCTCAGACCGAGCAAGCGCCGTTAGCTCAGTTGGTAGAGCAGCTGACTCTTAATCAGCGGGTCCGGGGTTCGAAACCCTGACGGCGCACTGGTCAACGGGTTTTCCATACCGCGACTGTACCCATCGGTGTACACATCCGCGCTCCTTCCGAGCTTTCGAGCGCGCCCCCCGCCCACTAGCTCGGCGGCCCAGGAGTCCCACAACTCACCGGCACCAATGCGAACGCATCTCTGGGCGGAGCACCGGCCGCCGCCCAACCCAGCACGGGAATGCGCCGGGGCCGCGAGCGCCTTCGGCACCGCCGGTTCTGACATAGTCAATGCTCACTCGGTGGCCGCCACTGCACGACACCTAACTCTCCCGGGCGACGGCTCCGGCTGTCGATCTGCTCGGCGTCAGCATTTGCGCCAGGTCGGTGGTGTCAGGAAGCGCGTTCCAATTCATCATTGCGGCGGCGGCTGTCCGAGTCCGTTGAGTGCGGTGGCAATACGGCCGAGGCCTGTCGCGTTGTCGGCGTCGATGTCCATGCCGTGGGTGTTGTCGGCGTTGTACATGGCTTGAGCCGAAGAGACTATGGCGTTGCCCGTTCCGGCCAACCTGGTGATCGTGGACTCCATCTCGCGCTTCAGCGAATCTGCCAAAGCCACCAACTTCGGCCCCGTCACGAAGCCAGGATTCCCGCTGGCCGCAGGCTGCGCCGAGTCGAACAGCGGGACGAGTGCGGCGCGTGCGGTGGCTGCCTCGGTCTCGATGGTGCTTCCAGCGTTCTTGACTTCGGCGGGTGCGATTTGAATTAAGTCACCGCTCATTCGACATCCCCTCTGCGCCTACCCCGAAGCCGGACACAACGGTCCTCCGTCGCTGCCACTCACCGTATAACGATCAAGTTCGGAGGTTGCGTCGCTGTACCCGACGAGCAGGATGAATAACGTCACCAGCAGAACACCTAATACACCAAGCGTCGCAAGAACTTTCAGCCACCAGCGGTGCGCTCCGATTAGGACTAGCACTGACGCGGCAACCAGGCAGACCATGGTGGGGATAACAAATCCGATCGTTGCCCAACCCGTCGCGGTGAGGTTTGGCGCAGGTGGCCAGGGCATGGCGCAGTGATTGCTCTCCAGCTGATGCACCCAGGCGTCAACTCGCCATGCACCCACATACAGAGCCACCAATGAACCGGCAAGCAGTGTCGCGGCAGCAACGAACCACCACCTAGCCCGTTTCACAACAGCGAAATTCTCATCGCGCTCCCGGCGGGCGAACGACGACCACGGTTTGAGGGTCCTGTTCCTGGAGCCTGATTGGCAACCGGTCTTCCAGGCTGTAGTTGACCGCGCCCGGAGTGTGCTGGGTGTAGAGGACGTCGCCGTTCGCAAGGACGCTCGACACTATTGCTGCATGGTGGCTGACTTCACCGTTGTGCGCGGCGGGGTCACTCCAGTTGAAATAGATGACATCGCCGGGACGCGCCTGCGAGACAGGAACCGGAGCCCCACCGCTATTCACCAGAAAGCTCCGTTGTTCGTCGGCGTTGTACCAGGACTTCGTATACCGGTACTGATCAGCATCGAAATTCCGATCGGTGAAGGGGATATGGACACTGGGCACATTGGGTATCGGGTTGGCCCAATCCTCTTTACTCCAAACGCCTTCCACTTGTCGTAGACCACCTACCCGCAGCGATTCCGACACGAAGAATGCGCAGTTGTTAGGAAAACGGTCGAGACCCTCGTTCGGGGCGTTGGCGTACGCCCACCTTAAGGCCTCAATAGGGTTGTATCCCGTGCCGTGGTTGGTCAGCTGAGCTTTGACGTCGGCCGGTATGCCGGGCAGATCGAACAACTCCACGGGAGCGGCAAGACGAAGTTGTTGCTGCTGTTGCGGGGTTAGAGCCGCCCACCACTTCCCGACCTCCTCCGGGGGGAGGCCATCTGGGAGCTGATCGCGCATCTCTTCAACAGCGTTGCGCACAGCCGTGCTCTGCGCGTTCTGCGCTTGCTCCACGGTGATGTCGTCGGGGTTGAGGCTCACCGCGCTCAAGGCATCGGCACAGCTGGTCCGCCTGTGTGGCGGCTTCCACTGCGTCGGCAATCCGTTGCTGATATCTCAGCGCGTCATGAGATCGCTGACCGGGTCGACACTGGCTTTAGGTGTACCGACTCTACCGTCGTCACTCACCGAGAAACCCTTGCCTGTGGCTTCGGCGACTGCAGCATTCAGCTCGCGCTGGGCGATTTCCACCGCGTCCTGCAAGGTGTCGAGCGGGGTGGTCGCTCCGCGCGCCAGGATGCCCATGTTGGCTGTTCGTCCGGCGAGCTGGACCAGCACGTTGCGTGCCAGGGTGCCGGTGTGGTCGGGCCAGTGTTCTTCAAGCGGCTTGGCACCGTTGGCGTGGATGTTGCTCGCGGTACGCTCGGACTGCTTGGCCACTGCCAGGAGGTCATCGGCGGCTGTTTGCCACAGCCCGGGCTGCGCGTCGCGCACCTGCGCGAAGGTGACCACGACCCTCCCCCACGTCGATTGGTCCGGCCGGAACGGTAACAGGATATGTGGGTGCCGGGCTGAGCCGTGAAGAGTTGCGCGAAGGGGATGCGCACTTGACTGACCAAGTTGCGATCTACCTCAGTCGGTCGATGGTGGCGTGCAGATGGTCCAGCACGCCATCGTTGAGGCCGTGTGCACGGTCGTAGTCGGAGATCGCGTCGGCCAGGCGGTCGAGCCGGTCGTTGAACGCCGCACCGCACACTTCAGAGATCGCATCTGCGAGTTCGTCCGCCGGGACACGAGACAATCGGTCGTCTAGCCACACCTCGGCGACGCGGCCCCGGGTATCGACCCTGACCTCCACCAGACCGCCCTCTGACTTGGCCTCACCAACCACGCCGTCCAGCAAATTGGCCAAGTCGTCGAGGTCGGCAGAGTCGTCGCTAACCCCTACCATTTTGGCTCCCCCGGTGTCACTGACATTTGTAGAGTACGGAAGCCTGTCGAAGAGTAGACAAGCTTCATGCGGGCGAAAACCGGAACACGTGGCGGTCCTGACGTACTGCGAAATTCGGTGATGCGCGCAGACTGCCAAGTGGTGTCAGTATCCGACAGCAGCAACTCCGTACTGCGCCTGCGCACTGGTATACCCGTCGATGCTCACCAACTGATCGATAAGTCCGCTGCGGGAAAAGGAGGTGACGCTGAGGTACTGCTTCGCCGCTTTCGCGGCTTGTTGATTCCAGTCGACAGAGAGGCTGTTTACCGCGTATGAGGCATCTTCCGTTGAATAGCCGTCAATGCTTACGAGCTGGTCGATGAGTCCGGTTCGCGAGAATGGGGCGACATTGAGATACTGCTGCGCTGCGCGTAGAGCGTTTTGCTGACCCATCGGACTCTGAGGTAGCTGACCTACCGGACTGGCGGGCACTTCATATCCCATGGGTGCTGCCTGCGCCTCGCCCTCGGAGACACCGCCGAGTACCAGAAGAACACTGCTCACAGCAACTGTATGGGTCAGGACATTTTTGACTGTTCGTCATCGGGACATGGTTGACGTGCAACCTAGGCCTGCGACGGTCTCGCGGTGGTCGATCCAGAGGTTCCTGAATCGGATTCCGACGTTGCGGCACGTGTCACGGTCGAGATCCGTCTACGCGCTGTCAGCGAGGTCAACGACGGCGCACCTGTCAGCGAGGTCGCCGAACGCTACGGCGTCACCCGGCAGACGGTCACAGCGTGGCGCAAGCGCTACGTGACCGGAGGTCTAGACGCCCTGGCCGATCAGTCGCGTCGCCCGCATTCCAGCCCCGGCCGTATCGCTGCTGATGTCGAAGCGTTGATCTGCGAGATGCGCCGCCACCACCGACGCTGGGGCGCCCGTCGAATCGCCTACGAACTGACACTCGAAATTGGTGGCCAGGCTCCGTCTCGCTCCACGACCCACCGCGTACTGGTGCGCAACGGTTTAGTGAATAGCCAAGAGCAACAACATAAACGAGTCTACAAACGATGGGCACGGGAAGCGCCAATGCACCTGTGGCAACTCGATATCGTTGGCGGGGTGTTCCTGGCCAACGGGCGCGAACACAAGATGCTCACCGCCATCGACGATCATTCCCGCTTCGTTGTCGCCGCCACGGTGTTGCCGGTCCCGTCAGGTCCTGCGGTGTGCGATGCGTTCCTGGCCGCGATGGCCCGCTGGGGTGTGCCGTTTGAGGTGCTCACCGACAACGGCAAACAGTTCACTGGCAAGTTCACCCGGCCACTACCCGTGGAGGTCCTCTTCGAGCGGATCTGCCGCGAGAACGGCATCACCGCCCGACTGACCAAACGCCGCTCCCCGACCACGACCGGCAAGGTGGAGCGGTTCCATCGAACCTTGCGACGCGAACTGCTCGACGAGACAGGGGCATTCGAGTCTATGCAGGCCGCCCAGGCAGCGATCGACGAATGGGTACACGCCTACAACACGGTGCGCCCTCACCAATCGCTGGACATGGCCACCCCGGCGAGCCTGTTCCGCAGCCGAGCCACCGAACCCGTTGCGCACCCTGGTGCCGACACCGCCCGCCCCGACGAGCCCACCGCTTCCCTTCCGCTGAGGTCAGCATCGAACAACGGCAGTGGGACCCAGCCCATCGAAATGGAAGCTCGCGTACCACCGTCGGGGGTGATCGTGCTCGCGGGCTTACAACAGCTCTGGGTGGGCAAGAACTACGCCGGATTAACGGTGACACTGTGGATCCACCTGTCCAGCATCCACATCCTGCTCGCCGGAGACGTCATCAAGACCGTGCCGTCGCGAGTGACGAACGCCGATCTCGAACGCCTCTCGCAGCGTGGAGTCCGGACCGGGCGCCCTGACCCCGCAGGCCAAGCACCGACCACCGTCGGGACCGCTGCAGGACCGAGACCGATCGAGATAGAGCGCACCGCCAGCCGCGACGGCATCGTCGTTGTCGGAGGCCACCAACTCGCACTCGGCGCGGGCATCGCCGGAACCAGGGTCACATTGCGACTCGACGTCGGCCTCATCCACGCCACGGCCGGCAACATGCTGCTGAACACTCTGCCGAACCCGTTACCGTTCAACGAGATTGAGCTGATGAAGGATGCCCGACCCGCGACGTCGGCACTGCCGCCACCGCCACCAGCAGGACCCCAGAGCGTGCAGCGGCGAGTTCCCAAAGACGGCGTCGTGATGGTTGCCGGCCAGCGACTGGAGTCGGACGAACACACGCCGGAACCATTGTCACCATCGTGGCCGAAGACCATCACTTCCGCGTGCTCGACGGCATCAAAGAGCTCTCACTACACGCGCGGACATCCACCACACCCATCCGCAACTTCAACGCTCACCGCCCCCGGAAACGGTAACCATGTCCCGACAACGATGCGTCACCCATGTCCTGAGACCACACAGGTCAGTGTTAAGCGGCATCGGTTGGAATCGCGTCAACGACACGCTCGGCCCCGTGCTGCGTGACACGGACGGACGCGTCTTTACGATGGATACATTGCCGGAGATGTTGACCGTCTCACCGTTTCCGCAACTGCGCGGCCTGTTGTCTCACTCAGACTGACGTAAGCGTCTGCTCGAACCCCGTAGTCATCGGCGAGTGCCGAGGGCTTACTTGACCTAGGAGAACGCCGCACTATCCGTGGCGCAATCAAAGCTCGAATATCATTGCGGCGGTGGCTTTCCGAGTCCGTTCAATGCGGTGGCGACACGGCTGAGGCCGGTCGCGTTGTCGGCGTCGATGTTCATCCCGAAAGTGTTGTCGGCGTTGTACATGGCTTGCGCCGAGGAAACTATGGCGTTGCCAGTTCCGGCCAACCTGGTGATCGTGGACTCCATCTCGCGCTTCAGCGAGTCCGCCAAAGCGACCAATTTAGGCCCAGTGACGAAGCCCGGATTCCCGCTGGCCGCAGGTTGCGCCGAGTCGAACAGCGGAACCAGCGCGGCGCGTGCCGTGGCTGCCTCGGTCTCGATGGTGCTTCCAGCGTTCTTGACCTCGGTGGGTGCAATTTGAACGAAGTCACCGCTCACTTGTAAATCCTCTCGGCATCAACCAACCAGATATTGGCACGGCAACGTGTCTCCGGTCGAGTCGTTCACGAAGATGAGCAGCACGACAAGCCAAAGTCCCAATATCAAGACGACTGCGATGACAACTGCGGCAATGACTTTGGTCCACCATCGATGACGACCGATCAGTACAAGTATTAGGCCGATGAGTAAGAAAACCATCGCGATGACGACGAGGCTGAAGCCTGCCTGCCCGAGCATGTCCGTGTCGGGGTGCGACGGCAGTGGTGGCATGCAGTTTCGTCGCAAGACCTCGCGTTCCCACACGTGATTGCGCCACGAACCAATACCCAACGGCACTGCGGCAACGCAGAACAAGATTGCAGATACGACGAACAACCACCGAGACTTCCGGACCCATAGCGTGCCGATGAGGGTCATCACCGGGTCCCCTGCGGCCGAACTATCGTCACACTCTGGTTTCCTTGCTCCTGTAGCCGCATCGGCATCCGGTCCTGAAGACTGTAGTCAACAGCGCCGGGCGTGTGCTGGGTGTAAAGCACGTCACCATTAGGCAGTACAGCGGACACTATCGCCGCGTGATGACTTAGCTCACCTTGGTGAAAAGCGCAGTCAGCGTAGTTAAAGTAAGCGACGTCCCCCGGACGAGCAGCCGACTCAGGTACCGCCGACCCACCAGTATTGAGAAGGAAAAGCCGTTGTTCGTCAGCGTTGTACCAGGACTTGGTGTAGCGAACCGAATCCGCATCCGTACCATGTAGTTCGGGAACCCACGGCGGCACTGCGGGGACATCGGGCACCGAATCGAGCCAGTCGCGCTTTGCCCATTGACCTTCCCTCTCAGGCAATCCGCCACGGCGCAGCGACACCATGACGTTAAAAAGCACCGGGAACGAACCACAGTTTTTCTTCGTGGAGAACCAGAAGCTGTTCGATGGCGACGGCAAGCAGTTCGCGGCCGACTCGATGGCGGCAATCGAGTTGAACAGCGGCGCGAACGGAGAGAGCACGTCGATGCTGGTCAACATGAATCCCGGATTCACAATCACCGCCCAGGTGCCCTTCGACGTCCCCCCGGGCACCAAGGCCACTGTTATCGAACTTCACGATTCGGCGTTCAGCGGCGGGGTAAAGGTCAAACTCAGCTGAGCAGGATTTATTCGAGTTTCCGCGCTCGGCGCGGGTTTGGGTTGGTCGACGTGGATGTAGCCGCAGTGCCCGGCGGCAAATAAGAGCAGGTGATTTGCATGCTCTCATCTTTGGGGTCACCGAGTTCTTAGAGCAGCGTGGTGGCGATGTGACGGATGGTATGTATCCACTTGGCCGAGGCCTGCCGCCGCGAGCACAGTACGTCTTTCAGGGCGTCGTCGATCTTCGACAGCGACACCCAACCCGGTTTGCGCATCGGAACCATCGGGAGTCGCCAGCGGTCGACCGACGCAGTAACGCATTCCTGCCGCATCTTCTTTGGCAATGTAAGCGATAAATACGGAGTGCAGATCTTGGGCAATACGGTCCGGCTCGCTTTGTCGAAAGCGATCATGCACCGGACGACGGCAAGCGGGGAAGGCGCTCTCAATCAGCGGGTCCGGGGTTCGAAACCCTGACGGCGCACCACCACAAGCGTGTTTGTCTACCGGCTTACCCAACGCCCGGCAGCACCAACTCCGGCTCGACCGGAACCCTGCCCGCAGTCATCACCCAGCGAAGGCTCCCAACCAGGACGTGCCCGGACATGCGCGTCACGGTGGATTCCAGCACCGGGGCGTACGGCAACCACAACGGGCGCCGCGCCCACGTCGGCAGCATCGCGACCGCCACCGCGGCCAGCACGCCGTACACCGGTCGGGCCGGCAGGGCCAGCGGTGGAGTCAGCAGCAAAAAGCGCGCGGCATCCCGGGCCGCTGGCGTGGCGCGCAATTCGGGTCGGTAAGCCTCAATGCGCTCATGCAACTCGCGTTCGGTCTCCGGCGGCGTCGGCACGCCCAGTGCCCTTGCCACCACGGCCATATCGGCGACGTACCCGTCCCGGCCGGATTGGTCGAGCGGCGCTGCGCCATACAGTTGATGGGCGAGCAGGAAGCTATCCACCTCGGCGATGTGCACCCACTCCAGTAGGTGCGGGTCCGACGCGTGATACGGCCGTCCATCAACGGTGACACCACGCACGTAAGTGTGGATGCGCCGGACCTGGTCGACGGCATGCTGGGCGTCGGCAGCGCAACCGAACGTCGTCGTCGCCAGGAAGGTGCTGGTGCGCTGCAACCGCCCCCAGGGGTCACCTCGATAGTCGGAGTGGTCGGCAACGCCGGCCATTGCCAGCGGATGCAGCGACTGCAGTAGCAGGGCCCGCAACCCGCCGACGAACATCGACGCGTCCGCGTGGACGCGCCGGATGGGCCGGTCCTCGCCGAACCACCGTTCGCCCGGGGTGTGGTGGATGCGCTCACGGTTGGTCGGCCCCTGCGGTCCGGCCACCATGGCGAACAATCTGCTTTCCAGGTCGCGCCTGACCGCGCTGACCGCTGACGACAGAGTCATCTCTTCACCGTACGAGCTGACTGTTGGGCGGCGCTCTTGAAGATGATGTCGACGGCGGCTTCGATGATCTCGTCGTTGGGCACTGTGCCGTACATCAGCGACGGGCACGCGACGACCCCGGTGAGCATCGACACGGCAGCGTCCAGCGCCGCTCCGGAGAAAACCTCTCCGAGCATGGCGTACATCTGGTGCTGGCCGTCGGTGTTGACCTTGTCCCGGACCCGCCTCATCTGCTCCTCAGAGGCCCATTGCGCCATGCTGGCGAGCACCCGGTCGAGCCGCAGTTCGAGAATCCCGGAACGAAATACCTTGAGTTCCTCGACGACATCCGCGCGCAGGTCACCGGTGCGTTCGTGATGGGGCATCTCGCCGAGCGATTCGATCGCCGTGATGATCAGGTCGATGCGGGTGGGCCAGTGGGTGTACACGGTGGTCTTGGAGTAGCCGGCGATCTCGGCGACCCGCGCATGGGTGATCGCCTCGGACCCGTCCCCGGTGAGAATTTTCAGGGTGGCACGGGCGACGTCCGCGCGGGTGCGGGCCACCCGCGCGTCTTCAACGCCGGACTCGTCGTTAGCCGAGACGGGGGTCATATTCGCCGCGCCACCTAGTTTGCATCGGCCCTTCCTTTGCGGGCGCCGCCAGAGAGAACTCGTTCGGCCCAGAAGTCTACTGGGCGGCTCGCCGACCCTCTGTAAGTCCCGACTCAGTAGTGAACTTATCTATCAGTAGACACTTTTCTGTTCACTATTGTACGTTTAGATCAGTATTGAACGGGTGATCCATCACACTGACATCCACGCAATGGAGGGAAACCCATGTCAGCTGTCTTGTTCGGGTCCATCAGCACTCTCGCCGACACGTCGGAATTACAGCGGCAAGCCTTCAACGAGGCGTTTGCAGCCTCCGGACTCGACTGGGAGTGGTCACGCGAGGACTACATCTCGATGTTGGCTTCCAACGGTGGGGCACAACGGATTCAGGATTACGCAGAGTCCCGCGGTGAGGACGTCGACGCCGCGGCGGTACACGCGCGCAAGTCCGGCATTTTCCAACGGCTTCTCGGCGACTCGACTGTGCCGCTGCGTCCCGGTGTGGCTGCCGTCGTTGCCGAGGCCAAGGAACACCATCACAAACTTGGCTTCATCACCACCACCTCACCGGACAACGTCGCCGCGCTGTTGACAGCTCTACAGCCGCAGATCAGTGCGGACACTTTCGATCTCATCGTGGACAAGGAGTCCGTGACAGCACCGAAACCCGATGCCGCGGCGTACGAATTCGCCCTCGAACGACTCGGCGAGCACGCTGCCAGCGTGGCGGCGATTGAAGACAACGTCGGAGGAGTCGCCGCCGCGACTGCCGCCGGCATCACCTGCGTCGCCTTCCCGAACCGGAACACCAGCGGTGGCGACTTCAGCGCCGCCATGGAGACCGTCGAATCTCTGGACGCCGCAGCCGTTCTCGGCCTGGTGACCCGCTGAGTCCAGCCCTGACCTATCCGAGGAACACGCAATGAGCAATCTTCAGGCCCGAGTGACCACGAGTGACAGGGCGTTTCACGTCGAAGGGTACGAAAAGATCGAGTACGACCTGCTATACGTCGACGGCGTCTTCGGCCGCGACAACACACTGCTGGCGGACAGTTACCGTCCGTACGGCCGGACGCTGATGGTGATCGACGAGACCGTGTATCAGCTCTACGCCGACTCGATACACGACTATTTCGAGCAGCACGAGATCGAGCTGACCGTGGTCCCGGTCCAGATTCGGGAGACGGCCAAGTCACTGGAGACTTACGAGCGGATTGTGAGCGAGTTCAATGCTTTCGGGCTGGTCCGCACCGAACCTGTGCTCGTCGTGGGCGGCGGATTGACCACCGACGTGGCGGGGTTCGCCTGCGCGAGTTACCGGCGCAACACCCCGTACATCCGGATTCCAACCACCCTGATCGGCCTGATCGACGCGAGCGTGTCCATCAAGGTCGCGGTGAATCACGGCAAACACAAGAACCGCTTGGGTGCCTACCACGCTTCGCAGCAGGTCCTGTTGGACTTCTCGTTTTTGAAGACGCTTCCTGAGGATCAGGTGCGCAACGGGATGGCCGAACTGATCAAGATCGCCGTCGTCGGCAACGCCGAGATCTTCGAACTGCTCGAAGCGCACGGCGCCGATCTCCTGCGCACGAGATTCGGCCATCTGCACGGCAACTCGGAGTTGCGTTCCGTGGGTGACCATCTCACCTACCTCGCGATCGCCACCATGCTCGACCTGGAAGCGCCCAACCTGCACGAGATCGACTTGGATCGGGTGATTGCGTTCGGGCACACGTGGAGTCCGACACTGGAGCTCACCCCGCCCATCCCGTTCTTCCACGGTCACGCGATCAACATCGACATGGCGTTGTCAACCACGCTGGCCGAGCAGCGGGGTTATCTCTCAGTCGCCGACCGCGATCGCGTGCTGGGGGTGATGAGCGCACTGGGACTGGCTTTGGACAGTGAACATTTGACCGAACAACTGCTTGCCGAGGCGACGGCAGCCATCCTTCGAACCCGCGACGGCCTGCTTCGTGCGGCGGTACCCGACCCGCTAGGTCGATGCACGTTCCTCAACGATGTCAGTGCCACCGAACTGGCCGATACGTTGTTGCTGCACAAGAAGATCTGCCTGGAATTTCCCCGCGCTGGTGACGGCGTAAATGTCTTCGCCGCACCGGAGGTGGTGGGGCAGTGACGGCAACGTTGGAGATCGAGCGGCCGGCAGCGGTTCGCGAGCCGGCACGCAGGGACGCCAACGTCGGCCGAACTGTTGCCACGTTGCTCGCCCTGTTGGTCACGCTGCCGATCGACCTCGCCGTGGTAGCGCTGACACTGCTGAGCCGGCGGCGGCCACCCCAAACGCCGGTCGCCCCCCAAGCCCGTCGCACCATCTTGCTCAACGGCGGCAAAATGACCAAGGCCCTGCAGTTGGCCAGGTCCTTTCACCTGGCCGGGCACCGGGTGATCCTGGTCGAATCTGCCAAGTACCGCCTGACCGGACACCGGTTCTCCCGCGCCGTCGACGAGTTCTACTGCGTGCCCGAGCCGACGGCTCCCGACTACGCCTCGGCACTGCTGCGTATCGCCCAGTATGAGAACGTCGACGTGTTCGTCCCGGTGTCCAGCCCGGCGGGCAGCGTCCCCGATGCCTGGGTGGGAGCACTGCTCGACGGCACCTGCAACACTCTTCATGTCGATCCCGGAACGGTTCGACTGCTCGATGACAAGGCCGAATTCGCGGCTGCTGCAGCATCACTGGGCCTTCGCGTACCCGACTCCCACCGGATCACCAGCGCTGCGCAGGTCGCGGACTTCGAATTTCCACCCGACCGCGACTACATCCTGAAGCGAATTGCCTACGACCCGGTAGGCCGCATCAACCTCGCCCGCCTGTCGGCCCGCACACCTGAGCGCAACGCCGCCTTGGCGCGGTCCCTCCCGATCTCGGCGGACGACCCCTGGATCTTGCAGGAGTTCGTCGACGGGCGCGAATACTGCACCCACGGCACCGTGCACGACGGCTGGCTGCAAGTCTACGGGTGCTGCGAATCCTCGGCGGCCCAACTGAACTACCGGCATGTGGACAAGCCCGAAATACAGTACTGGGTAGAGACATTCGTGGGGAGTCTCGGCCTGACCGGGCAGGTGGCCTTCGACTTCATCGAAGGTCGGGACGGGCACACCTACGCCATCGAGTGCAATCCACGGACCCATTCCGCGATCACCATGTTCCACGATCACCCGGCATTGGCCGCCGCCTATCTCGACGACGAACACCCGCTGATCACGCCGGACCGCGGTGCTCGCCCCACCTACTGGATCTACCACGAGTTCTGGCGTCTACTCACCCAACCCGGACGGTGCCGCAGACTCCGGACCATGCTGGGCGGTAAGGACGCGATCTTCACCCGGTGGGATCCGTTGCCGTACCTCATGGTGCACCACCTGCAGATTCCGGCACTGCTGTGGGACAACCTGCGCAGCCGAAAAGGCTGGAGCCGCATCGATTTCAATATCGGCAAGCTCGTCGAGGACGGCGGCGACTGAATGGCCGTCTCAGCACGCGTGTCGGTGTTGCACCTCGTCGGGTCGGCCCTTGACGACTTCCATGCCGAGTTGTCCTGCCTGTATGCGCGCGCTTGTCTGGGTGCGCTCGCCGATCCGGACCGCTACGACATGCATGTGGCGTACGTGTCACCGGGTGGGACGTGGCGATTCCCGAAAGACCTCAGCATCGAAGCACTGAAATCAGCTGCGCCGATGACGGTATGGGATGCAGTCGAGCACCTGCGCTGCCTGAAGGTGGATGTCGCCGTGCCGCAGATGTTCTGCATCTGCGGGATGACCTCCTACCGCCGCCTGCTGGGTGTGCTGGGCATCCCGTACATCGGCAACCGACCGGAAGTGATGGCGGTTGCTGCCGACAAAACCATGGCACGCGACATCGTGGCCGCGGCAGGCGTCGCTGTCCCGGCGGGCCAGGTGGTGCGAGATGGTGATCGTCGATTGAGGCTGCGGCCGCCGGTCGTCGTCAAGCCGGTGAACGCAGACAACTCGGTGGGCGTATCGCTGGTGCGCAGGCCGATGGATCTTGGCGCGGCGATCGACGCGGCGCTCGGGCACAGCGCAGCCGCCCTCGTCGAGTCTTATATCGAGCCGGGACGAGAAGTACGGTGCGGCATCGTCGTTCGCCGCGGCAAGCTCGTGTGCCTGCCGCTGGAAGAGTACGCCGTGGACGCCACGACCAAACCGATCCGGCACCGCGATGACAAACTGCGCCGCACCAACGCCGGCGAACTGTACCTCGCCGCGAAGGAACCCAGCCGGGCCTGGATCGTCGCCCGCGATGATCCGATCACCGAGGTCGTATGGGAGGCAGCCCGGCAGTGCCACCGGGCTTTGGGCTGTCGCCACTACAGCCTGTTCGACTTTCGCATCGACCCCACCGGTAAGCCCTGGTTCCTCGAAGCCGGTCCGTATTGCTCGTTCGCCCCGTCCAGCGTACTTGCGGTGATGGCTGCAGCATCAGGGGTGGACGTCACCGAACTGTTCGCCGACCAGCTTCGCGAACTCGGCCTCGAAGGGGGGCCATGCTCGCGCACACCGCACTGACGCCGCTGGGGGCGCGGGTGCCCGACATGCGGGTCGACGGTTTGGGTGGCCGCGACGTTCGCCAGCTCCGCCGGTTGCTGGCCCGGCACGGGGTGCTCGTCCTCCCCGGGCAGGTCATCGGTGACGCGGCTTTCCTGCGGTTCTTGCGCAGCTTCGGTGAGACCATGTTCACGGTCGGCGAGACTCCGGTGCCGGGATTCCCAGACCTGAATATCGTGAGCAATGTGGGTCGCAGCAGGCCACCACGCTCGACGTTTCACACCGACACCAGCTACGTGCGAAATCCCCCGTCCTACACCGCCTTACGGGCGGTGCGCGTGCCGGAACACGGTGGGCACACCTTGTTCACCGATCAGTACGCGGCGTACGCGACGCTGCCACCGGAGGTGCGCCACCGACTCACCGGGTGCACCATCACCCACGTCGTGACGGGTCTGGAGCCAGGCCCGGAGCAAGAGACGCAGGCGGAGCATCCGGTATTCCTGCGGCACCCGCTGTCCGGGCGGACCGCGCTGTATCTCTCGGCGCCGCAGCGCTGCGCCGCGGTCAGTGGGATGTCGCCGCGGCAGGGAGCCGAAACGGTCGACTTCCTGTTCTGCCACTCGACGCGGGACGACAACGTCTACCGCCACGAGTGGTCACAAGGCGACGTCGTGATGTGGGACAACCGATGTGTACTGCACCGTGCCGACCACCGCGGAGTGATCGGCGGCCGCGTGATGCATCGTGGCATGGTCGTCGATCGGGAGCCGTTGACCGTCGAGCGATCGGATTGGTGACATGGAAGAAGCCGAAATACTCGTCATCGGCGCTGGTTTGGCCGGTTTGCGCTGTGCCGATGTGCTCGCCGCGGCCGGTCGCGAGGTGCTGGTCTGGGAAGCGTCGGACGCCGTCGGCGGTCGCATCCGGACCGATGTCATCAACGGGTTCCGTTGTGACCGAGGCTTTCAGGTCCTCAACCCCGCCTACCCCGAGTTGCGTCACACCGTGGATTTGGCGCAGCTGCGACTGCAACCTTTCGGGGCCGGCGTGATCGCGCGCCGCGATGAGGGCTCCGCGGTCTGGGTACACCCGATCCGTCACCCGAAGCGGGTGTTGACAATGCTGTCCTCGGGTGGGGTAAGGGCACGCGATGTGATCGCGCTGGCGCGGTGGGCGTCCCCAGCGCTACGACCGAAAAAGCTGACGGCACCGCAGCATTGGGATGTCAATGTGAGCGAAGCGCTGGATCGGGCCGGTGTGAGCGGCGACGTGCGCCGGGTGGTGGATCGTTTTCTGGCCGGGGTGTTGCTCGAAGAGTCCGGGGCCAGTTCGAATGCGTTCACACTGTTGTTGGCCCGCATGTTCGCGCTGGGCTTGCCGGCGTTGCCGGCCGACGGTATGCAGGCTTTGCCGAGTCAGCTCGCCGATCGACTTTGCAAACGAATTGCGCTGCAGCACCGGGCCATTCGGGTGGTGTCGGACACCCACGGGTCTCACGTCCAGGGCGACGCGGGCAGCGTCCGCGCCCAGCACGTGGTAGTCGCCACCGACGCTGTCGCGGCAACGCCCCTGACCGGCGAAGCGGCACCCCAGATGCACGGGGTGGTGACCGATTGGTGGGCGAGCGACCAGTCGGTACCGGGTCCCCCGATGCTGCGGGTGGATGCCCGCCGAGGGCGCGGACCGGTGCTGAACACGGCGGTGATCAGTGCCGCCGCACCGACTTACGCGCCACCGGGTCAGCACCTGATCGCGGCCTCTGCGTTGGTGCGCGATGGCACCGTCCCCGACGAACATACGATGCGTCAACATGCCGCAGACATCCTGCAGACCGACCATCGCGATTGGGTGCCGGTGACCCGGCACGTCATTCCTGGCGCACTGCCTGCACAGCACCCGCCGCTGCGGGTGCGACGGCCGATCCGCACTCCGGCAGGGACGTGGCTATGCGGCGATCACCGTGATACCGCTTCGATTCAGGGTGCGCTGGTCAGCGGTCGTCGCACCGGCGAGGCGATTCTGCAGGCCATCGGCGCCAACACCGGCTGACCGCTGCCACCTTCGCGGTGTGCGCGGGGGTTACTTCGACTCGCAGGCGAAGCCGTCGTTATCGCGGTCCAACGGGGGCCGGTAGGCGGGATCGCCCCTCGGGATGTTGTAGCGGCCATCGGCGACAGCCGCCTGGCAGTTGGCATACGGCGCATCGGGCTGTGCAGCAGGTGCGATAGCCGTCCCGTAACCCAGGACACCAACAGTTGCGGCCACCGCAGCAACGAGCATACGAACTGTCGTCTCAACACCATCCCTGTGTTGATTGGCGAGATTGCGACACCGCGACCGACGGCGGGCGGAAGTCGAGAAAGTGCCGAACTCCCCGCGAACGGGTTTGGGGCGGGTCCACCTCCGAACTGACCGCGCTTCAGCCGGCGGGACTCACAATCCGCCGGGCGGCCTCCACCACGGCGGCCCGTCGGGCCGCAATCACTTCGGAATCGACCGTTCGCGCATCGGGGTGCGGCGACTGCGCCCAGGCCAGGCCCACCCCGAACAACAGCACCAGCAATTCCATCGGCTGCCAGCATGCGTCCACGTAGCCGGCGGCTTGGGCTGCTTCGATGGCGCGGATGTGACGGGCCGGCATGGAGTCCCACTCGTCGGCGGGGGGCGGGTCGAGCGCCAGCCCTTCCAGGTTCGCCCAGGTGATCATGCGCAGATGCTCGGGCCGCTGACAAGCCAAATCGTAGATTTCGCCCACGAATTCGGGCACCGCCTCCGGATTCAGCGTGGTGGCGGCGAAGAATTCCTCGCTGTCGGCGGCGACCACGCTGCGAAACAACGTTTCCTTGTCCCGGAAGTGCGCGTACAGCCGCTCCTTACTGGCGGTCGCCGCTCGGGCGATCCGGTCGATGCGGGCGCCGGCCAGGCCGTACTGGGCGAACTCGGAGCGCGCGGCACCGAGAATCGTGTCGCGAAGCTCGGACCGGGTGCGCACGATCCGATGATATCCCATACGAACTAGTTCGTTCGGTATAGTGGTCGGCATGGCACCCTTCCCCCCGCCGCGAACAAAAGACGTCGACAGCCGGCCGATCGACATCGATGCGGTGATGAACCATCCGCGCCGCGTAGAGATTCTGCGTGGTGCATTGGAGCGCGTGCACGACGGCATCGCACCGGTGATCGACGCGACCCGGCCGTACGTGAGCGGTCTGAACACGTTGCCGGCCGACGGTCGATTCCTGTTGGTGGGCAATCATACTCAGTTCATCGGTGGCGAGGTGTTGCTGATTCCGCACTTCGTGCGACGCGCGATCGGCACCCGGGTCCGGCCGCTGGCCGACCGCCGTTTCGCCCAGCAGCCCGGGTTCGGCCACGACGTGATGACCGCCTACGGCGGAGTGGTCGGCGACCCGGAGACCGCACGGGAACTGATGCGCCACAACGAGACCATCCTGGTGTTCCCCGGCGGCGGACGCGAGATCGCCAAATTCAAAGGCGAGGAATACCAACTGAATTGGCGTGGCCGGGCCGGCTTCGCCCGCATCGCGGTAGAGAACGACTATCCGATCGTTCCGGTCGGGTTGGTCGGCGGTGACGACGTCTACAAGAGCCTGGTCACCCGCGACAGCCTGTTGGGTCGGCTCAGCCGGGCGGTCAGCACCAGGATGTCCGGCGATGCCGATATGGCGATGCCGCTGCTGCGCGGCGTTGGGCCCACCTTCATCCCTCGTCCGCAACGGATGTATCTGCAATTCGGTGAGCCGATCTGCACGACGAAACCAGCGCGCATGTCTACCGAGAAGTGGGTTGAGTCGGTGCGGGCGGACACCCAGCAGTCCCTGGAAGCGATACTGGACCGGCTGTTGGAGATCCGTACCGGTGACCCGTTCCGGGAGCTGAACCCGCTGGCGTGGACACGGGCAGCCACGGCGGCCTGAAGCGACTACTCAGCGCTGTCGAACTCGACCGGAAGCGTTGCCGGACCGGTGATTCCGACGATCGGCTGCCACGTAACCAGTCCGTAGCGACGAAGATTGCGCATCCGGGCGGCCATCACCCGCAGCGCCTCGGCGAGTTCGCACCGGGCGAGGTTCGAGCAGTCACCGCCAGGTTGGGCTGCTCGGCGAGGAGCTGCCACTGCCCGGGATGGTCGCAGAAGACCTCCACCGCCGCGGCCAGTTGGTTGCGGGTGGTGTCGGTGCCCGCCATCAGAATGCCGGTCGCGAGCATCCGCAGCTCCTCGATGCTCAGCCGGTCGCCGTCGTCCTCGGCGCGGATCGAGTCCGAAATCAGGTCATCGGTCAGTGAGTGGCGCCGGTCAGCCACCATGGCATCGATGTAGGCGTCGAGTTCGGCCCAGGCGGTCAGGATGTCGCGTTCGTACTCTCTGACATTCCAGGTGAACAGCGTGAAGAAGTCGTCGGCCCAGGCCGAGAATCGGCGCCAGCCGTCGCGGGGGGCGCCCAGTACGCGCTGATGACCGGTACCGGATAGGGCCGGGCGACATCCGAGACGATCTCGCTGCGGCCCGCGGCCATCAGAGGGTCGGTCAGTTCGGTGATGATGTCGGTGATGACGGTGTCCAGGCGGGCTACCGAGCGAGGAGTGAAGGCCTGGGGTGGATCGGGCGAGATGCAACGCGTAGACGACTACTCAATTTTTGGTTGTCGCTACGCGACAGGATCATCGGGCAGCCCGCGATCCTGACAGCGCTCGTCGCGCAGCGAGATCCAGCCCGTAGCCGATCAACCCGATGACCACGATCACCGCAACCACTTGTCCGTACGCCAGTTGATCGCGCGCGTTGAGGATCTGATAGCCCAGACCCGAACGCACGCCCAGCATTTCGGCTGGCACCAACACGACCCAGGCGATGCCCAGGGCCACGCGCAGACCGGTCTGCAGATGGTCGCGGATGGCGGGCAGCACCACCACGGTGAGTTGTTCGGCCCGGGTGGCACCGAACGATCTGGCCACCTGCAGGTACCCGGGATCGATGGCGTGCACGCCGGCGGCGGTGTTGATCAGGATGGGCCACACCGACGCCGCAGCGATCAGGAAGATCACCGGCTCGTTGCCGATTCCGAACAGTGCCACCGAGATCGGGGCCCACGACAGCGGTGAGATCATGCGCAGGAACTGCACCACGGGTCGGGTCGCGCGATCGACCGTGTCGTTCAGCCCGATCAGCAGCCCGGTGGGCATGCCGATGACCGCGCCCACCAGTAACCCGACCAGCAGCCGCCACAGGCTGACACCGGTGTCGGGCAGCAACACTCCGCGGTGGTACAGATCGACCAGCGATGTGGCGACTCGTAACGGTGTCGTCTCACGCAGCAGCGACTGCGCGGGCGCCAGGACGGCGGTCGCCAACCACCACAACCCGATCGCCGTCCCGATCGCCAGCGTGGGCGGCCACCAGCGCCGGACGAGTGCACCTGACGGGGAATCTACGGGTGCCGAGAGGGTCGCTGTATCCAGAGTCATCGCGGTTGCACCTGTTCAGTTCGACTGAAATCGGAAGGGATGCCGAAGGATTCGAGCCCACCGCGGGCGCCCAGCGCACCACGCACGAAGGAGTCGTCGACCAACTCCGAATGCACGGTCGCGGGATCCAGCCGGTCGAGGAACCCGCGATCGCCGTCCACGACGGTGTCGTGCATGGCTTCGACCAGGCGGCGGGTGAAGCTGGGAAATGGAAAGGGTTGATATCCCAGCCGCTGTGGTTGCCAGTCGGGGTGGACGATCCGATAATCCTGCGCGCGGTAGTTGAGCGCGGTCTTGATCGCGGGCAGGGGTTGCGGCAGGTACGCGCCGTTCGACAACGCCGCCGCTGCTGCAGCCCGGTCCGCGTTAATGCGTTGCTGTGCAGCGACAATCGAATCCACCAAGGCGGCGGCCGCCTGCGGCCGGTGTTCGATCAGGTCGTCGTGCGCGAGCACCACACAGCAGGCATGGTCACGCCACACGTCGCCGAGGAACGCATGGATGCGGCCGATCTTGCGGACCTGGGCCATGGCGTTGAACGGATCTGCCACCACGTAGCCGCTGATCGAGCGGTTGGCCAACGCCGGCACCATGTCCGACGGACTCATCACGATCAGTTCGACCGTGCGGGCGGTGCGTGAGGCGCTGCGGCGCACCACCGGCACCAGGTTATGCGCGCGCAGCAGTTGCTGAAGAATGATGTTGTGGATCGACCACCAAAACGGTATCGCCACTTGGGTTCCGGCCAACTGGCCGTAGTCGGTGATGTGCGGCGCTACGGTGAGTGCTGATCCGTTGGTGTGGTTCCAGCTCAACACCCGCACCGGACTACGCAGGAGGAATCGCAACTGGATCGCCGTCGGCATCAGCATGTGCACGGCGTCGACCTGGCGGGTGACGAACGCCTCGGCCAGGGAGGCCCAACTGCGGAACAAGACCGGTTTGGCTGAGCTCACCACACCCGGCTGGTAGAGACCGGCGGCGTGTGCGATCAACAGCGGCGCCGCGTCGGTGATCGGCAGGTAGCCCACCCGTAGGTGTCCGCTGGTGTTCGTCCGGTCGACACTGGCGGCGTGCGCCAGATCAGCTACGCCGGCCACTCCGCCCGCCGCGGCGAGGGCCGCCGCGCCGGTCAGCAAGGACCGCCGCGACACCAGGCCCGTCACTGCCCCACCAGGCGGTAGTGGTCGAGGATCTCCTGTCGCAACTGCTGGCTGCCGGGCTGCCATTCGCGCCGGATCCGCCCGTCGGGACCGAGCAGCACGACACGGCTGGCGAGCAACAACGCTTCGTCGACGTCGTGAGTGACCAGAACGACGGTGACGCCCAACTCGGCGGCCAGCGTGCTCAGCCACCGCTGCAGGTCGGCCCGAATGGCCGGGTCCAGTGCGCTGAACGGTTCGTCGAGCAGCAACAATCGGGGCCGGGTAGCGACCGCCCGGATGATCGCCACCCGTTGCGCCTGCCCGCCGGACAGCTGGTCGGGATAGCGGTCGGCGACCCGCTCCAGATCGAAGCGACGCAACAAGTCCTCGGCGTAATCCCGGTTGAACGACGCCTGCTGGGCGGCGAACCGCCCGGCGATCAGCACGTTCTCCCCCGCGGTCAGCCACGGCAGCAGCAGCGCCTGCTGAAACACCACGCCGGCGTGCGGCCGCGTGGAGCCGGTGGACCATTCGACGGTTCCCGACGAGAGCTGTTCCAGCCCGGCAATCACCCGCAACAGAGTGGACTTGCCACTGCCGCTGCGGCCCAGGATCGCCAGGAAATCGCCGTGCTCGACGGTCAGGTCGATGTCGGCCAGCGCGTGGCTGCCGGCGTCAAAGCGCTTGTGGCCACCGACTATTCGTACAGTGGCAGCTCCCACGTTCGCGTTCCTTTCGACGACTGTGCCGTCGGCAGGGCACGGCACAGGCAGCACGCTGCCATTGCGGCGCGGGCATTGCTCCTGCACGTCGCCGCGGCGACGGTGGACAGCTCGCGCGCAGCTACGACGGCAGCGAGCGGAAGCAGCGCAGGTGTGATCCCGAATGATGTTCCAGCACAGTGCATTCAGGTGTCTCAGTCCGAGATCGGTGGCGCGGCGTCCGCAACTCCGGCGGCCAGATGGGATCGTGCTGATCGCAACCGGTGCAAAAGCGTCCCGCTGAGTCGACACGCACTACCCCAGGCCCGCCACACCCGGTAGTTTTTCCTCACCGAGAATCGGCCGCTGTCGAAGGAGTCGCTATGGGGTTCATCCAGCCCAACCTCCCCGTCGTCGACGCGGAGTGGAGCAAGCGGACTCGTTCCGAGCGGGTGATCCCGATGATGCGCCACATCGCTGAGAACGGCTTCGGCACTCCCCTGGTGATGCATGTGATGTACGGCGTCAAGATCGTGCTCTACGTCCTGGGCATCTGGGTGTGCGCGTGGTCCACAGCGGGCATCGGCGATTTCACCGACGTCTCCGCCTGGTGGACCGAACCCATCGTGTTCCAGAAGGCCGTGTTGTTCACCATGCTCTTCGAAGTCGTCGGGCTCGGTTGCTGCTTCGGACCGCTGGCCGGACGGTACTTCCCACCCATCGGCTCGATCCTGTACTGGCTGCGGCCCGGCACCATCCGGTTGCCCCCGTGGCCCGACCGGGTGCCGCTGACCAAGGGCCACAACAGAACTCCGCTCGACGCGGTACTCTACGGCGCACTGCTCACGCTGCTCGTCACGGCGCTGGTGTCTGACGGGAGTGGGCCGATCCCGGCCCTGCACACCGCGATCGGAGTGTTGCCGCGGTGGCAGAGTGTCGCGATCCTGACGCTGCTGGCCGTACTCGGCCTGCGGGACAAGGTGATCTTCCTGGCCGCGCGCGGCGAGGTCTACGCGCCGCTGGCGCTGGCGTTCCTGTTCTCCGGTGCCGATAGCGTGGTCGCCGCGAAGCTGGTCTGCCTGGTGATCTGGATGGGCGCGGCCACGTCCAAGCTGACCCGGCACTTCCCGTTCGTGATCTCGACCATGCTGGCCAACAATCCGTTCATCCCGTCGGGCGTCCTGAAGACGTCGTTGTTCAAGCACTACCCGGACGATCTGCGGCCCGGTGCGTGGTCGGGATTCATCGCGCACTTCTCGACCGCGATCGAAGGGCTGGTGCCGTTGGCGCTGCTCTTCTCACACGGCGGCTGGCCGACGACCGTCGCTGCGTTCGTGATGATCGTGTTCCACCTGAACATCCTGCTGGCCTTTCCGATGGGAGTGCCGCTGGAGTGGAACGTGTTCATGATCTTCAGCGTGCTGTGGCTGTTCGTGGCGCACGCGCCGGTCGGACTTGCCAGTGTCATCAACCCGCTGCCGGTCGCCGTGCTGTTCGTGGTCCTCGTCGGCACCGTCATCGTCGGAAACCTGTTCCCGCACAAGGTGTCTTTCCTGCCCGGCATGCGGTACTACGCCGGCAACTGGGACACCACCGTGTGGTGCGTGAAGCCGTCGGCCGACGAGAAGATCCGCATCGGCGCCCGCGCGCTGGGACCGATGCAGCATTTGCAACTCGAGCGGTTGTACAAAAGCAAAGAGGACACCCTGGTCCCCATCCATCTGGCCTACGCCTTCCGCGGGATGAACACCCACGGGCGCGCGTTGTTCACCCTGGTCCACCGGGCGCTGGCCGGCTACGACGAGCAGGACTACAACCTGTGTGAAGGCGAGATGTTGTGCGCGGTGGCGGTTGGCTGGAACTTCGGCGACGGGCACATGCACAACGAGTGCCTCATCGAGGCACTGCAGCAGCGGTGCGGATTCGCCCCCGGTGAGGTTCGGGTGGTGATCCTCGACGCGCAGCCGATCCACATTCAGCGTCAGGAGTACCGGCTGGTCGACGCGGCGACGGGTGAATTCGAGCGCGGTTACGTCAACGTCGACGACATGGTCACCACGCAACCTTGGAACGACGATCTCCCGGTACACGTCACCAGCAGCACCGGGCTGAACACATGACGACCGCCCTGGTCACCGACGTGTCGACCGGTCCGGGGCACGAACTGCCCGGTCTGTTCGCCGCCGACGGTATTGCAGGATTCAAGGCGCTGGTCTCCGGGCACTTTCGTGGCGCGCCACTGATTCAGTGCCGCGCCAACAGCGCGGTCCGCGCCTCAGATGTGGTGTGCGGCAACCATAATGCTTGAATGGGCACTAGCGGCGGGTCGTCCAGGGCCCGCACTTCGACACGACCGTGTAACGCCGGGCCCGCCGGCGCGGTCACCAATGCGACGTAGTCGTTGCCGACGACCGCGGTGACCGGCGGGGTGCCCTGCATCTTGTTGACCACCACCGTCGGCTCGAAACCCGCACGGCGACAAGCTGCTACGAGGAAGTCCGTATAGAACGAGAACGTTGGCGGTGCCCACACAACAAGCGGGTAGGCGGCGATGTCGGTGAGCGCGATGCTGGTCTGCTTGCTCAGCGGGTGACCGGCTGCTACCGCGACCCGCAGTTCGTCGTAACCGATGACCGCCCCGGCGAACTCCGGTGGCGTGGTCGCGCCGCGCCGCAGACCCACGTCGATGGAACGATCGAGCAACGCTTGCTGCATGTCCGAGGGGAACATCTGCCGCGCCGTCACCGACACCTCCGGCAGCGCCGCGCGCACCGGTTCGATGATCGTGAAGATCTCCTCGGCAGTGATCGCCGGTGTATGTCCGACGACGAAGGGCGGCTGACGGCCCGCGGCCACCTGCCGCGTGGCGTCGGTGAGTGCGGCGGCGGCAGCCAACAGCAGCGGTGCACCCTCGCGCAGCTTCTGCCCGGCCGGGGTCAGCTGCAGTCGCCGGCCGCGACGGTCGAAAAGGCTGACGCCGATGGCGTGCTCGAGTTGGCGCATGGCCGTACTCAATGCCTGCTGAGTGAGATGGAGTCGCTGGGCGGCGGCGGTCAGATTCTCGTGTTGGGTCACCGCGATGAACTGGGACAGCCGGTACAGGTCTAATGGTGCATGGTGGTCCGACACCGCCAACCCCTCACCATGGACAACTTCCGGTTGTTATTCGACCATTAAACACTGTTAGCGATTTGTATATCCGCCGACGTAGTTTCGCGTCATGAGCAACCACAGCCTGAACGGTAAGACAGTGCTGATCGCCGGCGGCGCCAAGAACCTGGGCGGACTGCTCGCCCGCGATCTGGCGACCCAAGGCGTCCAAGCCATTGCGATCCACTACAACAGCGACGCCACCAGAGCAGCCGCGGACCAGACGGTCGCTGCCATCACCGACGCCGGACCCGAGGCCTATGCCTTCCAGGGCGACCTGACCTCGGCCGCAGCGGTCTCGTCGCTGTTCGACGACGCCAAGGCCGCCCTGGGGACGATCGACATCGCGGTCAACACCGCCGGGATGGTGATCAAGAAGCCGATCGCCGACATCACCGAGAACGACTACGACACGATCTTCGCCGTCAATTCCAAAGCCGCGTTCTTCTTCATCCAGGAGGCGGGCAAGCACCTCACGGACCAGGGCAAATTGGTCACCGTGGTCACTTCGCTACTGGCTGCTTACACCGGGTTGTACTCGATCTATGCCGGCTCCAAGAGCCCCGTCGAACACTTCACCCGCGCGGCCTCCAAGGAGTTCGGGGAACGTGGTATCTCGGTGGTCGCCGTCGCACCCGGACCGATGGAGACGCCCTTCTTCTACGGGCAGGAAACCGATGAGTCGGCGAAGTTCAACCAGACGGCGGCCGATTTGTCGAAATTCACCAGGACGGGTTTGACCGATCCGGACGATATCGTTTCGCTGATCCGCTTCCTGGTCAGTGACGGTTGGTGGATCAACGGACAGACCATCTTCGCCAACGGCGGTTACTCCACGCGTTGAGCGGGTCAGCGGTTCCTGATCCTGTGGATCACCACGATGACGGCGACGACGCCGGCCCCGGTCAGTGACACCGTCACGATGGGCTTGTTGAGGAACTCGAACACCTTGGCTTTGACGTCGTCGGCCAGGCGGCGCGGGTTGGCCCGCTCAGCAAGCGAGTCGACCGTGGCAGCCAACTGCTCGCGGGCGACATCGATCTCCTTCTTGATGGTGTCGGGATCGCGGTCCGCCACGTGTCTGTCCTCCAAATCAAGCTGATGCACTGACCAACTACCCTAGTGCCGACGCTTCGGCGACGAGAAAGGGATGCACTTTGACCGAGACCACACGACTGGCACCCGGCGACCCAGCGCCCGCTTTCAGCCTGCCCGACGCTGACGGCAACACGGTGTCGCTGTCGGACTACAAGGGCCGCCGCGTCGTCGTGTACTTCTACCCGGCGGCTTCCACGCCCGGCTGCACCAAGCAGGCGTGCGACTTCCGGGACAGCCTGGCTGAGTTGAACGGGGCCGGCCTCGACGTCGTCGGCATCTCCCCCGACAAGCCGGAGAAACTGGCGAAGTTCCGCGATGCGGAGAAGTTGACGTTCCCGCTGCTGTCGGACCCCGAGCGCGAGGTGCTGGCGGCCTACGGCGCCTTCGGGGAGAAGAAGATGTACGGCAAGACGGTCACCGGCGTCATCCGGTCCACTTTCGTCGTCGACGACAAGGGCAAGATCGAGATCGCGCAGTACAACGTGAAGGCCACCGGGCACGTGGCGAAGCTGCGGCGGGACATGTCGGTTTAGGCCCGATCGAGCCTTCCCCGGCGGCCGGGAGTTGTCGTACCCCGGTGCTGTGATGGTGTTGTGTCTGCCGCCGCTGTTGCTGAGCCTGTCGGGTTGATGCCCAAGGAGCGCTTGGAGGTGTTGTTTGAGGAGTTGGCGGAGCTGACGGGTCAGCGTAATGCCATCGATGGGCGCATCGTGGAGATCGCTGCTGAGGTGGACCGTAAGCAGTTGTGGGGGATGACCGGGTGTCGGTCGCTGGCGTCGATGGTGGCCTGGAAGACCGGGGTGTCGCCGGCCAATGCCCAGACGGTGGCGGCGATCGCCGGGCGACTGGAGCAGTTCCCGCGGTGTGCGGCCGGCATGCGCGAGGGCCGGTTGTCGCTGGATCAGGTGGGGGTGATCGCCCAGCACGCCGCGGACGGGTCTGATGAGCATTATGTGGAGTTGGCGGCGGTGGCCACGGTCACCCAGTTGCGTACCGCGGTCAAGCTCGAACCCCGAGCTGATCCCGGGCCCGCCCCCGAGCCGCGGCGGCGGATCACCAAGACCTGCGATGAACACACGACCACGTGGCGGATCACGTTGCCGCACATCGAGGCCGCGGTGTTCGACACCGCGTTGCAGGCTCATCTCGATGCGCTGGTCGCGACGTGGAAACGCGACCACGGTGCGGACGACGCGCCCAGCGCGCCGCCCCTGCCCACCACTGTGGATGGGTTCATGAGCCTGGTCGAGGCCGGCTGGGACACCGAGGTCGCCCGCCGCCCGCACGGGCAGCGCACCACCGTGGCGGTGCACCTCGACGTCGACAAGCGCGCCGCGGCGCTGCATCTGGGTCCGCTGCTCACCGACGCCGACCGCCAGTACCTGACCTGCGATGCCACCTTCGAGGCCTGGTTCCAACGCGACGGGCAGCTCATCGGCACCGGCCGGCAGACCCGCCAGATCAACCGCCGGCTACGCCGCGCCCTGGAACACCGCGACCGCTGCTGTGTGGTGCCCGGCTGCGGAGCCACCCGCGGCCTGCACGCCCACCACCTGCGGCACTGGGAAGACGGCGGCCCCACCGAACTGACCAACCTGGCCCTGGTCTGCCCCTACCACCACCGCCTACATCACCAGGGCGGGATCACCATCACCGGCACCGCCGAGAACCTCATCGTCACCGACGACGACGGACACCCCCTCCCACCCGGATCACTGGCCCGACCCCCCACCACACCACCACCGGATGTCCCACCCTGCCAAGGACCCCTCGGCGAACGCGCCGACTGGTGGTGGTACACACCCTTCCAACCCGAAGCGCCACCGAATTAGGTTGGCGATCAACCGAACTCGCCTGCACACAGCTGCGCGGAAATTCCCGCGTCTCGCGGTTAGCGGTCCGGAGCTAAGTTCGCCAGCAGTAACGCTTCCGCGATCGCCGCCCGCTCCAGCACGGCCAGGTGCAGGCTCTCGTTGACGCTGTGCGCCTGGGTGCCCGGGTCCTCCACCCCGGTGACCAGAATCTTGGCTTGTGGGAACGCCTCGGCGAACTCGGCGATGAACGGGATCGACCCACCCATGCCCATGTCGATGGGATCGGTACCCCACGCCTGGCGGAACGCCGCCCGCGCCGCGTCGTACACCGGTCCGCTGGCCTCGATCGCGTAGGGCTGGCCGAGTTCGCCGCGAGTCACGCTGACGTGCGCGCCCCACGGAGCGTGCCGCTTGAGGTGGGCTTCGACCGAGTCCAGGTGCGCTCTCGCATCACCGCCGGGCGCCACCCGGATGCTGATCTTGGCTTTCGCCCGCGGAATCAGCGTATTCGACGCTGCAGCAATGGATGTGGTGTCGATACCGATTACGGTGATCGCGGGCTTGGCCCACAATCGCTGCGGCACCGACCCGGACCCGATCTCGCTCACCCCGTCCAGCAGGCCCGAGTCGGTGCGGGCCCGCTCCGGCGGATAGTCGGGGTAGTTCAAGCCGGTGATGTCGGTCTGGTGCAGACCCTCGACGGCCACATTGCCGTCGTCGTCGTGCAGGCTGGCCAACAGGCGCACCAGCACGCTCAGCGCGTCGGGAATCACGCCGCCCCACAACCCGGAGTGCAGGCCGTGGTCGAGGGTGGCGACCTCCACCACGCAGTCCGCCATCCCCCGCAACGACACCGTCAGCGCCGGCACCTCGGTACTCCAGTTGTCCGAGTCGGCGATCACAATCACGTCGGCGGCCAGCTCGTCGCGGTGGGCGGCCAGCAATTGCCCCAGCGACGGCGACCCCGACTCCTCCTCACCTTCCACGAACACCGTCACGCCTACCGGCGGTTGACCGCCATGCGCCCGGAACGCGGCCAAATGTGTTGCGATGCCTGCTTTGTCGTCGGCGGTGCCGCGTCCATAGAGGCGTCCGTCCCGCTCGGTCGGCTCGAACGGCGGCGAGTGCCACTGCCCGCGGTCGCCCTCGGGTTGCACATCATGGTGGGCGTACAACAGCACCGTAGGCGCCCCGGGCGGAGCGGGATGATGCGCGATCACGGCGGGGGCACCGCCTTCGCTGACAATCCGCACATCGCCAAAACCAGCCTGCGACAACAGGTCTGATACCGCCTGTGCGCTGCGGTGCACCTGGTCGCGCCGGGCCGGGTCGGCCCACACCGAATCGATGCGTACCAGATCCTCGAGGTCGCGCCGCACCGCAGGCAGCACCGCGCGCACCCGCTCCACCAGATCAGTCATGGTTCCGAGGCTAGCCATGCCCGTGTCACTGACGTGAGGTGAGTCGTGTGACCAGTGATCATCGGCGGGCGAGGGCACGGCAGGACCGACTGACCCCTCGGCCCGCTCTAGGCTTGCCGGGTGAGCACCGACGGGCCCGATCCCACCACCCCACTGTGGCGGGCCGCGCAACTGTTCCGGCTGTTGAGCTGCCTGTACGCGCTGGGATTCCACATCGCGGTCAGCGCGGATCTGCGCCATCCGGCGCTGGGTTGGACGCTGTTCGCGGTGCTGATCGGGTGGAGCGTGGCATGTTCGGTCGCCTACCTGCGCGGGTTCGGCCGTCGCCCGGCCTGGGTCATCGCCGAACTCGTGGTGGTCGTGATGCTGATGCTGTCGACCGAGGTCGTTGCGTCCGGCCAGTGGGCGCACAACAATCAGACCTGGCCCACGACCTTGTGGGCCAGCAACGCCACTATCTCGGCGGCGCTGCAGTTCGGACCGGCCGGCGGCATGCTGACCGGCCTGGCTGTGGCGGCGACCAGCGAATTCGTCAAGGGCTACCTCAACGTCAACTTTGGACGCAACGCCACTATCATCGTCGAGCTGGCTGTCGGGCTGGCCATAGGTCTAGCGGCTCGGACCGCGCGCCGCGCCCATGAAGAATTGCAGCGGGCGGCCCGTCTGTCCGCTGCGGTGGAAGAACGCGAGCGGCTGTCCCGCCAGGTCCACGACGGCGTCGTCCAGGTACTCGCGCTGGTCGCCAAGCGGGGGCACGAAATTGGCGGTGCCACAGCCGAACTCGCCAGACTTGCCGGCGAACAGGAACGCGCGCTGCGCAAGTGGGTCACCTCCACCGACATGCAGCGCGAGTCGGAGGCGACGGTCGATTTGCGTGCGCTGCTGCGCTGCCGGGAGTGCGACCACGTGTCGATGAGCCTGCCGGGAACCCCGGTGACCCTGGACAGTGCCGTGGCCGGCGAACTGGATGCCGCGGTCGGCAACGCGCTGGACAACGTACGGCTGCACGCCGGTCCGGAGGCTCGCACCTTCGTGCTGCTGGAGGACCTCGGCGACGAGGTCGCGGTCAGCATTCGCGACGACGGAGTGGGCATCGCACCTGGACGGCTGGAGGAAGCGGTCAGTCAGGGACACGTCGGGATCGTGAAGTCGATCATCGGGCGGTTGGAAGCGTTGGGCGGCAGCGCCGAGCTGACCACCGGGCCGGGTGACGGTACCGAATGGGAACTGAGAGTGCCACGGGGAGAGGGACGGCATGGCTGAGGATGCGGCACCTACGGTGATGGTGGTCGACGATCACCCGATCTGGCGCGACGCGGTCGCCCGGGATCTCGCAGACGACGGGTTCAACGTGGTTGCTACCGCTGAGGGCGTGGCGTCGGCGCGCCGCCGGGCGGCGGTGGTCAAACCGGACGTGGTGGTGATGGACATGCGCCTGTCCGACGGCGACGGTGTGCAGGCGACGATGGAAGTCCTTGAAGCGTCACCCGACAGCCGGGTACTGGTGCTCTCGGCTTCCGACGAACGCGACGACGTGCTGGAAGCGGTCAAGGCGGGAGCGACGGGCTACCTGGTCAAGAGTGCCTCCAAGGCCGAACTGGCCGATGCCGTGCGGGCCACCGTGGCCGGACGGGCGGTGTTCACCCCGAGTCTGGCCGGACTGGTGCTGGGTGAATACCGGCGCATCGCGCAGCGCCCGCAATCCGAGCCGGCGGGACCCAGCCTGACCGAGCGGGAGACCGAAGTACTGCGCTTCGTCGCAAAAGGTTTGTCCGCCAAGCAGATTGCCGAAAAACTATCGTTGAGCCACCGGACGGTGGAAAACCACGTGCAGGCCACCTTCCGCAAACTGCAGGTGGCTAACCGGGTGGAGCTGACGCGCTACGCCATCGAGCACGGGCTCGATCAATGACCGGATTCGGGTAGTCCTACTCATCCGACCACCGGGGTATCCCCGGCAGGGTGGGTCACCATGACCCAACCGCATCAGGCTCTGATCAGTCGGCTGTCGCAAGAATTCGACTCTCTCGCCCGGCAGATGTCGCGAGTTTCCGGTGAGCTCAGTCAGCTGGATCGGCTGATCTCCGCCCCCGCGTCCACGCCGCCGGAAACCGCCGTCCCGCCGGCACCGCAATACGTCCCGCCGCCCGTCGCGCCGGCTCCCGTCGCCCCGCCGCACCAAGCCGGCACATACTGGCAGCACTACTACCAATCCTGGCGGCCGGCGACAGTCGCACCGCGCCCACCGCGCCCACCGCGTCAACCCAAACCCGTGCCGTCCGCCCCGCCCACTCCCCCGCGGCCCGTCGCCCCGGCCAGCCCGGACACGGCCCAATCCGGTTGGATCGGCAAGGTTCTGGCCGTCGCCGGTGTAGCTGTCACGCTGATCGGCGTGGTGCTGCTGCTCGTGCTGGCCGCGCAGGCCGGACTGTTACGACCGGAGATCCGGGTGGCCGGCGGCAGCGCACTGGCGCTCGCGCTCGTCGGCGTCGCTGCCCGATTGCGTAGCCGCCCGGGCGGCCGGATCGGTGCGATCGCCCTGGCCGCCACCGGTATTGCCGCGGCATACCTGGATGTGATCGCGGTCGTCACCATCTACAAGTGGGTCCCCGCGTCGCTGGGACTGGTACTGGCCGCCGTCGTGGGTGGCGCGGGTCTGGCTGTGTCGCGACGGTGGGGTTCCGAGCATCTCGCGCTGCTGGTGCTGATCCCACTGATCGGCCTGGCTCCCGTCCTCACCCGCGGTATCGACCTGCTCCTGGTCAGCTTCATGTTGGCGCTGTCGGCGGCCGCGTTGCCGGTGCAGTTGGGCAAGGACTGGATCTGGATGCACACCGCCCGCACCGCGGCGACGACGCTGCCGTTACTCCTCGCACTGGTCGCGGTCAACGACCACGACAACGCCTGGTTGGTCGGCGGAGCATGCGGAGTGGCGGCGACACTCGCCATCGTCGGCGGCGTGGTGCTGCTGCCCAGCACCACCAACGCGACCGCACTGGCACTGTTGACCGCCGCCGGTACCCTGCCGGTGCTGGCCAGCGCAGTCGGAGTGAATCACGTTCTGGCAGCAGTTCTTTCCGCCGCGGTGGCGGCCGCGATGCTCACCGTCACATTGCTGGGCGACCACCCCCGCATCGTCAGCCAGATCTGGTCAGCCTGGTCGGCGATCGCGGCACTGGTGGCCGTCACCGTTGCGTTCGACGGCTACGTCGCGGGCCCGCTACTGCTCGCACTGGCTATCGTGGTGGCGATCGCCGGTCGTCGGAATGACGTAGCACGCTGGGCTGCAACAGGATTCGGCACCATTGGGGTGGGATGGTTCTACCATTACGCACCGCTGACGGCCTTGGTGCGGGCCAGCACGACGCCGCCGTCGGTTGCGGTGTCCACCCTGGCAGCCAGCCTGCTGGTGGTTGGTCTGGCATCGGTGCTGACCCGGGCCTTCCTCAACTCCGACTGCGCGGGCCTACTACTTGCGATCGCGGCGGCAGCGGTGGGCTACGCCGTGACCGCGTTCACCGTGACTGCGGGTGTTCTGATCGGTGGCACCGGAGGCGGATTCCTGGCCGGGCACATGGCGGCCACCATCTGCTGGATCGGCATGGCGGCAGCGCTTTTCGTGTATGCCCTGCGGTCTGGACAGGACCACCGTAGCGAGTCGATCACGGCAGGGTTGGCGCTGACCGCGGCAGCCACCGCCAAGTTGTTCCTGTTCGACCTCGCCACGTTGGACGGCATCTTTCGGGTGGCGGCGTTCATCATCGTGGGTCTGGTGTTGCTGGGTATGGGCGCCGGCTATGCCCGCAGCCTGGCCGGCGTAGACCAACGCACCTGAAACGCACGGGGCCCCGCCGAACAGAGTGCAATTCGGCGGGGCGCCAACCGGTTACGCGAGCGGCCCCGCCCCGATGGCTTGCGCCAGCTGCTGTGGCAGGTAGCTCAGCAGCCCCGGAATGATGCCGCCGAACTGCGCGCCGCCGAGCGGCGAGGGATCGATGCCCTCTATGAGTGTCAATTGACCGCCCTGTAACGGCGTGAGCAGTCCACCCAACGGCAGACCGGTCGAGGTGTTGAGCGGCACTCCCAAACCAATGTCCACCGGAACATTGAGCGTCAGCATCGATTGCCCGTTCAAGAACCCGTTGGCAATCACCGCCGGCGCGCCGAGCAGCGACGCCGCCGCTCCCGGAATGTTGCCCGCCTGGAGGGCGGTCGTGACCGCCACCAGACTCGACTGGGCCGCAGCACCTGTGGTGACCACTGGACCTATCGCGTCAATCGCCAACACAAGCGGCAGGCCCACATGCAGCGGGAGCGTAGGTGCTACCAGGTCGATCGACTGAGTGACATCGGTCATGGTGGTGATGAGGTTGGTGGCGTTCTGCGATATCGCTGCGGGAAT
Source organism: Mycobacterium sp. NGS29 (assembly GCF_059812965.1). Taxonomy (NCBI): domain Bacteria; kingdom Bacillati; phylum Actinomycetota; class Actinomycetes; order Mycobacteriales; family Mycobacteriaceae; genus Mycobacterium; species Mycobacterium sp. NGS29. The sequence continues at coordinate 102,423 of NZ_JCALDR010000009.1, read as the reverse complement.
CGAACCGACCGGCAGCAGGTTGGTGAAGTTCTGTGCCATCTGCCCAGGGATGGTGAAGATCGGTCCGAGATCGCCGACTGCACCCACCGGCGAGACGACTACCACACCGGTGGGCAGGACCACACTGCTGAAGCCGGTGAAGAACGGCGCCAGGAACCCTGTTGCCAGAGTGTTCGCCGCGCTGGTGTAGTCGCCCGCCGCCAACGCCTGACCAGCCGCCTGCAGACTGGCCGGGAAGGCCTGCACGCCGGTGCCGAAGTCGCGCGCGGCAGCTGTCAACGACGTCGAAATCGTGTTGAAATAGCCTATCTGGTTATTAATGAACCCTTGGGCCAGCGCACCGGGCTGGAAATCAGCCAGACCCGAGAGCGCGTTGTGAATTACCACCGGTAGGTTCCCCAGCGTTGCGGGCAGGTTCTGTATGGCGCTGGCGAATCCGGTACTAATGGTCTGCAGGTAGCTGGCCTGATTGGCAATGAATTGCCGTAGGAATGGCATCGGGTTCGCCGAGACGGCACGAGTCAGGCTCTGCAAGTTCGCTGCGGTATTCGTCGACAACGCCTGGTACGGCGCCGCCACCTCGCCGGCGAATGTTGCAATCGCCTCCAGGGGAGACGCTCCCGCGGCGGCGCTGACCCCGCCGAGCAGCGACTGCGCAGCGGCCTCAGCGGCAGTGTATTGCGCTGCGCTCGCACCCACCAGATCTGCGAATTTTGCATGAAACGCATTGAGCTGCTTGCTGATTGCCTGGAACTCTGTCCCGTGCGAGCCGAATAGTTGAGCAATTGCCGCGGAAATCTCGTCGGCGCCCGCGGGCAGCACCGAAGTGGTCGCAGTCGCAGCCGACGCAGCGGCCTCGGTCAGCGCTGACTGGATACCCGCAAGGTCGTTGGCCGACGCCTGCACGAGTTCGGGTATCGCCACTACATACGACATATCAGTCTCCTTTGACTAGGCCCGGTATGACCCCTGGTCATCCGTACAACTCCGAAACTAAACACTTGTTTCTACATCGGGTCAAGTATCATAGGAAATTCACAGCATATTTTGCTCTACTAAATAGCTGAAATCCGGATACCTTTAATAGCCCTGAATCCGCCGGATTCAGAGCGCAATATTAACCAAATCGCATGCAACTCGGCCGTTCGGGGACCGAACTAACTAGGTGCTGCCGCCAGCAGTGAATTCGTCAGGCGCGCGGCCCGAGCGACAACTGTTCAGGGCGGTGACGCGGCACGCCAGTGCGGTGTCTCGCCCGCGACGACCGGGTTCACCGGGCAACGGTTGCGCATCTCAGACCCTTCGACACGGTACTTTGGTCGAACTAGCGAGTAACTTACTGCGGAGTAGGTTGTACGTTTCGGATGGTAACTCGCAACCCGACGCATGTGCAATAGCTTCTCCGTGCGAACCGTCCGCTGCAGCATGGCCACAACGCTCACCACCCCCCGCGAGCAGACACAGAATCGCATCCAATCGGGTCGCGTGATGCGATTCTGTGTCTGCTCGCGCAGAAGCGGGGCCTAGGGCGCCTCGAGGATTGCCACCGCGGCCGCCGTATCCCCCTCGTGGGTCAACGACACGTGGATCGTCACGTCGGCCAGGTGCTTGGCGATTTCGCCACTGAGCCGGACCCGCGGGCGGCCCCACATGTCGGTGACCACCTCGATGTCGCGGTGGATGTCCTCGGGCAACACCGGCCGCTGCGCGAACCGCGAACCAGACCAGGCCTTGATCACCGCCTCCTTGGCCGCCCATCGGGCGGCCAGGTGTCGCGCCGCCGACGAACTCTTGTCGGAGGCGTCGCGACGCTCCCCCGGGGTGAAGGTCTCGGCGAACACCGTGCCCGGCTGGTCGACCTGCTCGGCGAAATCAGGAATGGAGACAAGGTCAATCCCGATTCCGACGATGCCCATGGGTGGTGAGGCTATCGGATCAATCCGCGACGACCTGGTACGCCCCGTCCACGCCCAACCGGGATGCGGTATTCAGCAGCATCGCCGCCTCCTGCGGCTTCTCCGGTCCGTCGTGGTCGAAACGGCGGTCCGGCGGCCGCTGATACATCGGCTCGCCGCCGGCAATGGCTGATGCCAGCCGCCGTTGGCCGGCCAACAGACGGGACTCGGCGCGGCGCTGGTAGTCCGCCCGCTGCCCGGGTTCCAGCGCCGCGATGAACGCCTGCGGGTGGACCAGCGCGACCAGACCCGACACGTGGCCGAACCCGAGGCTGGTGAGCAGCCCGGCCTTGAGCGGGAACTTGTCACCCAAGCGCAGTGCGTCGCGCAACCAGACGAAGTGCGCCGAACCGGCCAACTCGTCGTCGACGCAGTCCAAACTGCGGTTCGGCGGAATCACGCCGTCGCGCAGCATCTGGCACATCCCCATCATCTGGAACACCGCCGCGCCGCCCTTGGCGTGACCGGTCAGGCTCTTCTGCGACACCACGAACAGCGGCGCACCTTCGGAGCGACCCAGCGAGTCGGCGAGCCGCTCATGCAACTCGGTCTCGTTCGGATCGTTGGCCAACGTCGACGTGTCGTGCTTGGAGATCACCGCGATGTCGTCGGCAGTGACGCCCAGTTTCGCCAGCGCCCGTGCCAGGGCGGAGTCTCTGCCGCCACGGCCGGCGCCCAAGGCGCCCAGCCCGGGAGCCGGGATCGAGGTGTGCACCCCGTCACCGAAGGACTGCGCATAGGCGACCACCGCCAGCACCGGCAGCCCCATCCGCAGCGCCAGGTCGCCGCGGGCCAGCAGGATGGTGCCACCACCCTGAGCCTCGACGAAGCCCAGCCGACGCCGGTCGTTGGGCCGGGAGAACTTCGCGTCGTCGATGCCGCGGCCCCGCATCATCGCGGTGTCGGCGGTGGCGGCCATGTCACCGAAGCCGATGATGGCCTCCAGCGTGAGGTCGTCCAGCCCGCCTGCGACCACCAGCTCGGCTTTGCCCAGCCGGATCTTGTCGACGCCCTCCTCGACCGACACCGCGGCCGTCGCGCACGCGGCGACCGGGTGGATCATCGAGCCATAGCTGCCGACATAGGACTGAATGACGTGTGCGGCAACGACATTCGGCAGTACTTCCTGCAGGATGTCGTTCGGCTTGTTACGGCCGAGCAGGTTGCCGTGGTACATGGTCTGCATCGACGTCATGCCGCCCATGCCGGTGCCCTGAGTGCTGGCCACCAGGCTCGGGTGCACGTAGCGCATCACCTCGGCCGGGGAGAACCCGGCGGACAGGAACGCGTCCACGGTGGTGACGATGTTCCACAGCGCCACCCGGTCGATCGAGTTGGCCATGTCCGGGCTGATGCCCCACACCGTCGGGTCGAAGCCGGTCGGGATCTGCGCCCCGACCACTCGCGACAACTTGGTCTTGCGGGGTACCCGGACCTCCGTGCCGGCTTTGCGGGTGACCTGCCAGTCGCCGGAGTCGGGCGCCGGCCGGATCACCGTGTGCTCGGGATCGAACTCGGCGAACGCTCGGGCCTCGGCTTCGGAGGACACCACGAAGGTGAAGTCCTTGTCCAGGAAAACCGACACCAGCAGCGGCGACGCGTGGTCGGGGTCGATCGCGCCGTCGTCGACGAACTCGCGGATACCGCAGCGCTCCACCACGGTGTCGTGGTAGCGCTCGACCAGTTCGGATTCGTCCACCAGATCGCCGGATTGCGTGTCGTACCAACCAGGTTGGGGGTCCTCTTCCCAGCGGATCAACCCGGTGGTCCAGGCCAGCTCCAACACACCGGCCGCCGACAGCTCGTTTTCGACCTCCATCTCGAAGCGGGTGCGCGACGATCCGTACGGCCCGAGTTCGGCGCCGCCGACGATCACCACCAGGTCGGCCGGGTCGACGGCGAGGTCGTCCCAGTCCGGCGGCGGTGCCGGGCGGTACCCGCGGGGCGGCGACGGCAGCGCGGCAATGGTCCCCTCGGCCGGCGCGTCGTCGGCAGGGGCGGACTCCGAGGTCATCTCCTCGCGCGCCTTGGCGGCCAGCTCCGCCATGTCCAGCTCGACGTCGGCCAGCCCGCCGGTGAAGTCAGCCTTGATCGGCGAACTCGACGCGGCGACTTTGGATTCCACGTCGCACAGGCCGAGCAACATCGCCGCCATCTCGTCGGTCGAATAGGTGGTGACACCGGCCTGCTCGACGGCGGTGACGATCGCGTCGTTGTGACCCATCAACCCGGTACCCCGGGTCCAGCCGATCAGCGCGTGCGCCAGGCTGACCCGTTCGGCCCACGAGGTTTCGGCGTGCCAGCGGCTCACCACGGCGTCCAGCGCCGACTTGGCTTCACCGTAAGCGCCGTCACCGCCGAACATTCCGCGGTTGGGTGAACCGGGCAGCACCACGTGCAACCGGGAGGCGATGTCGCGCTCGGCACCGATCTTCGACAGCCCGCTGATGAGTCGTTGCGCCGCCCACAGCAGCACCTTCATCTCCATCTCGGCGCGGGCCCCGACCTCGGAGAGGTCACCGACCACCCGCGGCGCTGCGAACGGGAACAGCAGCGTGGGATTCTGCGCGTCCTTGAGGTGAATCGATTGCGGCCCAAGGCTTTCGATCTGCTCGGTGCCGACCCATTCGACCAGCGCGTCGATGTCGGAGTAGGACGCCATATTGGCCGGCACCACCCACAGCGTCGCGCCGTAGCGTGCGTGATCACGGTAGAGGGTGCGGTAGAACGCCAGCCGTTCGTCGTTGAGCTTCGAGGTGGTCGCGATCACCGTCGCGCCGCCGTCAAGCAGTCGCGCGGCCACCGACGCGGCGATCGATCCCTTGGAAGCACCTGTCACCACGGCGATTTCGCTGCTGTAGGGACCGGGGTCCGGGTTCTCGGCACCGGCGGCGATCCTGCCGTACAGCGAGGCGTGGACCTGACGGCCCGCGGCCAGCGACTTGCCCTGCCACCAGGTGGCCTGGGTCGCCACCACGTGACCGGCACCTTCGAAACGCTCCGAGAGCCGAACCCAGTCGGCGTCGATGTCACCTTCGTCGGTCAGCCACAGCTTGACCAGGTCCTCGCGGGCGCTGGCCCAGCGGTCGTCGAAGACGACGGCCTTCTTGCCGTCGAACGCCGGCGCCACCAAACGTGGCCAGTCCGCACCCAATTCGGTGGTGACCAGGTCGATGAGTTCGGCGTCGGTGGTTGTCGGCGACACGGCGACCGGGTCGTCAAGACCCAACTGCCCCAGCACCAACCGGGCAGCTGAAGCCAGCACCCCGTCCCGACCGGTGATCTGGTCGGTGAACTCGCTCAGTGCGGCCGCGTCGACGGTCGCGCCACCGCCACCGCCAGCCGAAGGCAGCGACACCGACACGCCCCGGCGGGCGGCGACCGCAGCCACTGCCGCGTCGATGACCTTGTCGACCGACGCCGCGTCGGCCAGCGCACCCTCGTGCAGATGGCCCATGGCGCCGCCACGGACACTGGTGCCCTCGCGGGTACCCAGCGCCACCTCGACGGTCACGTGCTTGGCCCAACCCTCGCCCAACTCCCAGGTCTTGGTGACCCGTTCGGCGATGGCGCCGGGGCGCTTGCCCGAGGGGCCCAGCACGGTACGCAACTGGTCGTTGATCGCATCGGAAAGCACTGGGCCATAGGGCTTGTAGGTGCGGGCCAGCTTGGTGACCTGCGCGCGCAGCCCGGCCAGGTCGGCCTCGGCGGCGCCGTCGATGGCACCCAGGTTCAGCTCAGAACCCAGGTCCACCAGCAGCTGGTTGCGCCGCGACGACGCGCCGTCGGTGATGGATTCGATGGAGTCCAGCGGCTCGATCTGGTCGATGCGCATCTTGGCCGAGATCGCGATCAGCGCCACGGTGGCGTCGGCGGCGTCGAAACCGATGTCCTCGGGACGCGGGCCTCCGGACGGTGCCGCGGCGGGAACCGGCGCGGCGGCGACGGCTTCCGACGCCGGCGCGTCGGTCCCGGGCTCATCGGCCACCGGTTCGTCTTCCGGCTCCGGGTCGGTGTCAGTAGCGAACAGCACCGAGGCATCCCGCTCGGCATTGAGCACTTCCACTGTGCTGTGCGCGTATTCGGGCAACTTGAGGGTGTTGGTGGCCAGACCCGCGACGGTCGGCGCTGTCTTCACGCCGATCTCGACGAAGCGCTCCACGCCCAGGCCGCCGGCGGCTTCCTCGATGAACAACAGGTCCTGGGTCTCGATCCAGCGCACCGGGCTGGCGAACTGCCAGGCCAGCAGCTCGATCAGGATCTTACGGGCCAGGTCGCGGGGCCGCTCGTTGCGCCAGGTGTCATAGTCGGCGAGGATTTCGTCGAGCGGTTCGGCGGGAACCAGGTCGCGGATCTCTTGGATGAAGTCGCGATCCAGCGTGAACGGCCGCGGCACCAGGTTGGGGATGTAGCGGCCCAGGATCACCTTGGGATCCTTGTCGCGCGGCATCAGCCGTTCCAGCGACCGCCGGAATTCGTCCACCCCGACGCGCAGCACCCGCGAGTGGAACGGTACGTCGATGCCTGGCACCAGGATGAAAGAGCGCTTGCCGCCGGTGATTTCGCGGCGCCGCTCTACCTCGGTCTCCAGCTCTTTGAGGCCCCGCACGGTGCCGGCGATGGCGTACTGCGAACCACGCAGGTTGAAATTGACGATCTCCAAAAACTCACCGGTGCGCTCGGCGATCTGGGCGACGAACGCGGTGACCTCGTCGTCCGGCAGGTCGATCTGCGAGGGCCGGATCGCGGCCAGGCGGTAGTTGGAGCGGCCCAGTTCGTCACGCGGCACGATGTCGTGCATCTTCGACCCGCGATGGAACACGGCTTCCAGCAACGCTTCCAGTTCGAAGACACCGCTGACGCAGGCCAGCGCGGTGTATTCGCCGACCGAGTGGCCGCAGGTGATGGCCTCGTCGACGAACGCGCCCTGCTCGCGCATCTCGGCAACCTGCGCGGCCGCCACCGTCGCCATTGCCACCTGGGTGAACTGCGTCAGGAACAGCACCCCGTCCGGGTGGTGGTAGTGCACCCCGCTGGCGATGATGCTGGTCGGGTTGTCGCGCACCACGTGCAGCACCGAGAAGCCCAACGTGTCGCGGGTGAACTTGTCCGCCTCGTCCCACACCTTGCGGGCCGCTTTGGAGCGGGCCCGCACGTCCATGCCCATGCCCTTGTGCTGGATGCCCTGGCCGGGGAAGGCGTAGACCGTCCTGGGCGAGGCCAGCCGGGCGCTGGCAGACATGACCAGCTCCGCGCCGACTTTCGCGGTGACCTCGAGAACCTCTGCGCCCTGGTCGATTCCGACCCGCTCCACCCGGAAGTCCACTTCGTCGCCGGGCAGCACCATGCCCAGGAACCGCGCGGTCCAGCCGATCAGTCGTGCCGGCGGGCGCGCCTGGCCGTCGGTGGCGGTCACCGCGTGCTGCGCCGCCGCAGACAGCCACATGCCGTGCACGATCGGCGAGCCCAGCCCCGCCAGGAGCGCGGCGGCCTTGTCGGTGTGGATGGGGTTGTGGTCGCCGGACACCACGGCGAACGGGCGCATGTCGACGGGCGCGCCGATGGTGACGTCGCGACGGCGCCGGCGCGGGGTGTCGGTGGCGTTCTCCGAGACCGCGCCACCGGCGCGGGCCGGGTCGGCGAGTTCGGCGGACCCGGTGCGTCCCAGGATCGCGAACCGCTCCTCGAGGGTGGCGATGAGCGCGCCGTGATTGTCGGAGACCCGGACCGAGACGGGCACTACGCGGCCCATATCGGTGTCGGTGGCCGCCGAAGCCGTTGCGACGACGGTCAATTCGGTCGGTACCGTCGGCAACTGCTGAGCCAGCCGGGCCGCGTGGTCGAGGTGCACCAGGCTGAGCAGGCCTTCGACCACGGGCACGCCATCGTCGGTGGTAGCCGCGCCGATCGCGGCGAAGACGGCGGGCCAGCAGTGACCGACGAGCGCGTCGGGCACGGTGGTCAGGCTGGGTGCCAGCGGCTCGCCGAAGGTGGCGGTGACGCCGGTGTGGTCAGCGACCCGTTCGGGATCCCAGTCGACGGTGACGGTGGCGGCGCCGTTTTCCACTGCGGGCAGCGATTCGGGGCCGTCGACACCGGCAGCGATGGCCAGCACACAACGCATGGCCGCACTGGCGTTCTCGGTGGACACCACGGGTATGCCACCGTCGATTGTGTTGGCGGGCAACTCGAATGGAATATCGATCCAGGTTCCCGACACCGGCACACTGAGCACGACGCCGTTGTCGTCGGAGCCGACCGCCAGCCGCGACCCGGTGGATGTGTGTGTGGCGGTGCGGTTTTCGCGCACCTGCCAGTCGGCCGGCGGTGCGATCCGGTGCACCGGGTTGGTGGTGGTGCGCCCGGCCCACCGCACGTCGGGTGCGTCGAGCACGAGGGCCAGCGGTCCGCGCAGATCGGCGCGACCGAGGCGGCGCGCCGTCACATCCGTCGGCTGGGCCCCGGTGGCGAGTACCTCGTCGATGGCGGCCTGCTCGAAGCGGTCGAGCAATTCACCGACCGGCTCGTCCATCCGGGTGATGCCGGACACCGCCGCCGGCCCGGGGATGATGCACACCTGGTCGGCGTCGTAGCGGGCGTCGTGCGCCTGCCACAGCGAGTCGCTGCGCCACCAGCGGCGCACGTCCTTGTCGATGACCGGCACGAAATTGACCGGCTTACCCGGCTTCTTGCACAACGTGACGAAGAACGGCACGTCGGCGGGATGCAGCTGCACTGTCTCGGCGTCCGGGTAACGCTCGACCAGGGCCGCGAGAGCCCGGTCCGGGCTTTCCAACAACTCGCGGTCGGCGTAGAGGGTCTCGATCTGACCGACATCCTGCGGGTGCAGTCGGGATTCGGTGCGCTTGAGCATCTCTTCGAACCGGTCCCGCCACGTGTCGGCCAGCCAGGGACTGCCGGGTGCGGCGGTGTCGGCGGTCGAATTGCCTTCTCCGATGGCCAGTTCGACATAGCGGCGCAGCCACTGCAGGTAGGTCATCTCTCCGACGTCGCCGAAGTACGGCTTGGCGGTGCCGGCCATCGCGGCGATGATCTCGTCGCGCCGCTCGGCGACCGCGTCTGCGTCACCGGCCACCTCGTCGAGCAGCTGCCCGCACCGGGAGGCGCTGTTATCGATCTCGTGGATGTCCGCGCCCAGCTGGCTGCGGCTGGAAGCCATGCCGCCCTGGGCTTTTCCGGCGCTGATCCACTGGTCGGTGCCCTGGGTCTCGACCAGCATCTGCTTGACCGAGGGCGAGGTGGTGGCCTCCAGCGTGGCCATCGCCGCGGTGCCGACCAGGATGCCGTCGATCGGCATCGACGGGAAACCGTAAGCCTCCGCCCAACGCCCGGACAGGTACTCCGCAGCCCGTTCCGGGGTGCCGATGCCACCGCCGACGCAGACGGTGATGTTGGAGCGCGAGCGCAACTCCGAGTAGGTGGCCAGCAGCAGGTCGTCGAGGTCCTCCCAGGAGTGGTGACCACCGGCGCGGCCGCCCTCGACGTGCATGATCACCGGCTTGGTGGGCACCTCGGTGGCGATGCGGATGACCGAACGGATCTGCTCGATAGTGCCGGGCTTGAACACCACGTGGCTGATGCCGATGTCGTTGAGTTCTGCGATCAGGTCGACGGCGTCCTCGAGTTCCGGGATGCCGGCGCTGACCACCACGCCGTCGATCGCCGCGCCAGACTGGCGAGCCTTCTGGACCAGCCGCTTGCCGCCCAGCTGCAGCTTCCACAAATAGGGGTCCAGGAACAGCGCGTTGAACTGGTAGGTGCGGCCGGGCTCGAGCAGCCCGGACAGCTGCTCGACGCGGTCGGCGAAGATCTCCTCGGTGACCTGTCCGCCCCCGGCCAGCTCGGCCCAGTGCCCGGCGTTGGCCGCGGCGGCGACGATCTTCGCGTCGACGGTGGTCGGGGTCATGCCGGCCAGCAGGATCGGCGACCGGCCGGTCAGCCGGGTGAACTTCGTCGACAGCTTCACCCTGCCGTCGGGCAGTCGGACCACGGTCGGCGCGTAGCTCGACCAGGCCCGGGCCACCTCGGGCGTGGCCCCGACGGTGAACAGGTTGCGCTGACCACCGCGCGTTGCCGCGGGCACGATGCCGATGCCCAGACCGCGGATGACCGGCGCGGTCAACCGGGTCAGGATGTCCCCGGGACCCAGGTCGAGGATCCAGCGCGCACCGGCGTCGTGGACCTTGGTGATCTCCTCGACCCAGTCGACCTTGCGGACCAGGATCGCTTCGGCCAGTTGCCGGGCCAGCGCGACATCCAGCCCCACCTTCTCGGCCCAGCGCCCGACAATCTCGATGCCGTCGGCCAGCCGCGGGGTGTGGAAGCCGACCTCGACCTTGACGGCGTCGAACACCGGCGCGAAGACGTCGCCGCCGCGCAGCTTGTTCTTGCGCTCGGCTTCTTCCTTCTCCGAGATCTGGTGGCAGTACAGCTCAAAGCGGGACAACTGTTCCGGGGTACCGGTGATGACGACCGAGCGGCGGCCGTTGCGGATGGACAACACCGGCGGCAGCACGGTACGCACGTCCTGGGCGAAGTCGTCGAGCAGGCGTCCGATCCGCTCCGGGTCGGCGTTGGTGACCGACACCATGGGCGGGCGGTCGCCGAGCACCGAGATCCCCCGCCGCCGGGCGACGAGCGTGCCGGCGGCACCCACCAGTTGAGCGATGGCGAACAGCTCGACATCGCGCGCGCCGCCGGCCTTGAGCGCCTCGACGGCGAGCACACCTTGGGAATGTCCGGCAACGGCGACCGGCGGGGTTTCGACCAGGTCCATGCCTTGCCGGGCGAGCGCGCGGATGGCCGCCACCTGGGTCAGCAGCACCCCGGGCACCGAGACCGCCGCCGACGTCAGGTGCTTCTCGGAGGGGATGGCATCTTCGGCGGCCAGCGCGCGCACCCACCGCAGCGGCTCGAAACCGATCGGACGCACCACGACCAGCTCTTTTGCCACCGGCTCGAGTAGCAGCTCGACCTCGCCGACCAACGTCGCCAATTCGGATTCGATGCCCGCCCCGGACACCAGTTCTTCCAGCGTCTCCAGCCACGCACTGCCTTGGCCGCCGAATGCAACGGCGTACGGCTCACCGGTGGTCAGGCGATCGACCAGAGCATGTGCGTTGTGCGGACCGCTGCCGTCACGGTCGGCGGACACCCAGTCGTGCCTCTCGTGGATCGTCACCTTGTATCTCCCTCAAAACCTCTGTGTCGCATCTCGGTTCGATCGCCCGGTTTCCCGGGGCCGCATCGACTTCCGGGCGATTCCGCACCGAATCGCCAGCCGATCGTCGGTGTGACCGGTGCGGTCCGGGGCTGCTGCGGCGGCCTCAGAACCTCGAACGATCGGCATCGGTCCCAATAAGAGTGTCATGAGGATCTCCACGAATTCTTGGAGCGATTGGTTACTGGCGAGTTCTACGCACGGGTAACCGTGTCGTGGGTAACACCGCGTTTGGCCGCCGGAGCGAGCGGCGCCGACAAACGTCCTGCATGCAGGTGGTTACGGTCGAGTAGCTATAACTCCGCTGTTCAAAGCAGTATTGTTATCAAATCGTTATATGAAAAATTTCGCCCTCAAGCGTCGCGTAATGAGCCGCCCAGCGGGCTGTCGCGGATTCATCCGTGTAGCCGACCGCCGACGCTGCGCGAACAAGTGTTTGCTGGAAAGTGCGAGGCGGGCCCGCGGCAGAGCCTGGGAACCGACCGGGGGTCAGGCCCACTGCCCGAATTGGGGCTTGAGGATCTCGTTGACGTCGACGCCGACGCCGCCGACCGAGCGCTTGTCGATCTCGACCTGATGCAGGTGCGCGGCGGGGTGTTCGTACCCCTTCGGCGATCCCCAGTTGTGCTGCCAGAAGTAGGTGCCCAAGCCGTCGTTGACCGCCCAGTCGATGGTCTTCGAGTTGGCGTAGACACCCGTGCGCTGGTGCCCGACAACCGACTCCCAGGACCGCAGGTAGGGGACGATCTGGTTCTTGTACTGGTCGTGCGAGGGATCGTCGTCGATGGAGGCGTAGATGGGGGCACTGGACGGGCCGCCGGCGGCGGCGTGCAGTTCCATGCCGCGCTTGGCGTGCTGCAGGCCTGCGGCAGCCCCACCCAGCCAGTCCGACGTGCTGCCTTTGCCGAATTGGTAACAGGACACGATCTTGAGTCCGCTCCCGTGCAGGTCGCGCGCCTCGGCCAGCTGAATGGGCTTGCCCAGCATCCAGGCACCGCCGGGCCGGCGGTCCGACACGTACCGGATCGCCCCGACGGCACCCGCGGCCCGGATCTCGCTGGCAGGGATGACGCCGGCCGCGTAGTCCAGCAACGTGCCGAGCGAGGCCGCGGCGGGCGCCGCGCGCAGGGACGCTGCCGCAGCACCCAGCCCCAGCAGGCCGGGTGTCGCCGCGGCGAGTTTGAGCACGTCACGCCGAGAGACCGACATGCGGCACAGAGTAGTTCACTATTCCCAGAAATCACGTTGGCCACACTGGACACAACGCATCACCTTGGCATCGTTCTTGGGTTGTCGAGCCTGTACTCAGCGCCGCATTCTGTGCGCGCCGACGTCCTCACTGCAGTCTCGGTGCCACCAGTTCAGGCTCGACACTTCCGGTGCGTCCGGTCAGCGGTCGGGCAGCACGATCACGCTGATCCCTTCGAGTCCGCGCCGGGCCGTCTGCTGGGCGATCTCGTCGATCAACATCGGCGCCGCGGGGTTGATCGAGCGCGCCCACGCGCGGAAGCCCTGCACGATCACCGGGTCGTTCTCCAACAGCGGTTGCACCCTGCGCAGAGCACCCACCACGTCGTCGGGCAACGGCTCGGCCACCTGCGCATCAATCCACCTGCCTGCGAGTTCCGCTACCGCCGAGACGTTGTCGCCCAGCGCGATCACGTCAGCGGCGAGTTGCCGGAGTCGATCGAACAGCACCCGCCGCCCCGGGCATCCGGACAGTTCCGCCAACAACGTGCTGGCAGCGGGCGGCAGCACCATCTGCCCGAACAAAGCGGGCACCGGCAACTGCCACTCGTCGAAGAGCTCGGCATACATCGCGGCCACCGGGGCGGCCAACGGCTCGGACAGTCTGCCCATCACGCCGATGCTGTCGCGGTGGGTGGTCGCCAGTCGGCGCAGGATGTGCTCGTTGACGTCGCCGCCGCCGGCGTCGGTGGCGGCATCGATCGCAGTGATCAGCTGGTCCAACCGGTCGCGCTGGCGCACCAGCAGTGTGCGGTGCTCGTCGAGCAGGTCGGACAGCGTCGTCTGCCCGTCATCCAGCAACCGGGCGATGTCGTTGATGCTGACGCCGAGGCTTCTCATCAGGTCGATGCGCAGCAGGTCGAGCACCTGCTCGACATCGAAGACCCGATACCCGTTGCTGAGGTGCTCGGCACGCAACAATCCGATTTTCTCGTAGTGGCGGATGCGACCTGAGGCGATTCCCGTCAACGCGGTGACCTCGCCGATCAACAACTGGTCAGCCACGTCTTGACCTTACAACGGTCATAAGGTCTGTACTGGAAGCAGAAAGCTTGGAGACAGGACTGCAGGAGGCTTCCGGTGGATCACGATCAGCTCATCGATCTCACCCGTCGTGCGCTCAAATTGGCGCGGGACAAAACGACCGACCTCGCATCTGCGCCGCACCGGGTCAACGCGGCTGAGTACACCGCACGGGAGCGGCACGAGCGCGATAAGGTCATGGTGCAGGCCAGCCCGCAATTGGTCGGCTATGTCTCCGAACTGCCGCGGCCGGGGGCCTATTGCACCAAGACAGTGCTGGGCCGGTCCATCCTGTTGACCCGCACCGCCGACGGCTCGGTCAAGGCATTCGACAACATCTGCCTGCACCGGCAGGCGCCGGTCGCATCGGGTTGCGGTGTCGCCAAACGGTTCACCTGCCCCTACCACGCCTGGACCTACGACAACACCGGCCGGTTGGTTGCGTTGCCGGGACGGGAAGGATTCCCGGACACCACGCTGAAGTCCGACGGGCTGACCGAGCTGCCGGCCACCGAATACGCCGGATTCCTCTGGATAGCACTGGATCCCGAAGTGGAGCTGGATGTCGCGGCCCACCTGGGGCCATTGGCTGCCGAACTGGATTCGTGGGGTATCGGACGGTGGACTCCGCTGGGCGAGAAGGTGCTCGATTCGCCCATCAACTGGAAGCTGGCGGTGGATACCTTCGCGGAGAACTACCACTTCGCCACCGTGCACGAAAAGACGTTTGCGACCCTGGCGCGCAGCAATTGCACGGTGTTCGATGCGTTCGGACCCCACCACCGGTTGATCTTCCCGCTCAACACAATTCTGGATCTGGAGGATGTGCCTGAGCAGCAGTGGGTGCCGCTGAACAACCTGGTGGTCATCTACGCGTTGTTCCCCAACATCGTGATCTCAGTGACCATCGCCAACGGTGAGTTGTTCCGGGTCTACCCGGGTGATCAGCCGGGGCGGTCGATCACCGTCCATCAGAATTCGACGCCGTTGGACATCTCTGAGGAATCCGTGGCGGCCGGCGCGCAGACCGTCTTCGAATACGCCCACGCCACCGTTCGCGACGAGGACTACCGGTTGGTCGCGCAACTGCAGGCCAACCTGGAATCTGGTGCGCGCGAACAGCTTCTGTTCGGGCGCAACGAGCCGGGGTTGCAGCACCGACACCTTGCCTGGCAGCAGGCGGTCGACGCGCGCGGCTGAATCTTGCGGGATTTACGCCGACTGCGACAGTGCCTCGGCGAGAGCTTCGAGCACCTCTGCGTGTTCCGGAGCGTCGGCCATCGCCGCCCGGACGACCTCGAGTGCCTCGCTGCGGCGACCGGACGCCAGTAGCTGGGTGAGCCGGTCGACCAGGTCCGGTGCCGCTTCGGTGGCCAACACCTGCAGCAACTCCCAATCCCGGTACAGCGCCAGCGAACGCTCGTTGAACGCGAACGCCGTCACCGGCTCACCGGCCAGCGTTCCCCGGTAGCGGTAGGGCCCTTCCATGTACTCGATTGGCAAGCCGTGCGCCGGGGCCGGCACCAGCGGCTCGCCGACGATATCCAATTGGAGTGGAGCACAGACGATTCGATGCCGATCAGGCAGATAGCGGGCCTTGACGGGCGGGCGGATCAGCGCTCTGATCTCGTCCGGCCAGCGCACGTAGCTGGTGATGGTGACGTCGAAATCCTCGACGCACTCCGGGGCCCTGCCGTCGGGGTAGCTGGTGGTGATGCCGGTAAACGGTTGCAGCGCATTGCCTTCGGTGCGCAGGAACTGGCGCCAGATGCTCATGTCGACGCCGTTGTCGAAGTTGATGGTCCGCCATTCGTGCGATCGGGTGCGCGGCGGCTCACCAGTTCCCCCACCCGCGTACTTCGGGAACCATTGCCGGTCGACGTGCCCGCTGGTGCCGGTGACGCGTTCGGTGCTGTCACCCCAGCGCAGCGTTCCGGTCATCACCATCCCGGTCTGGAAGTAGGAGTAGGTGTCGTCCTGACCGAAGCAGGCGATCTTGCCGTGGTAAGCCGCTGCGCCCAACGGGGTCGGTGCGCGTGTCGGCGTGACCGCCAGGTCCAGGTGCATGGGCTGCCCGTGCTGGTCGGTGCCCACCAGGCTGATGTCGTAGGTGTAGGGCAGCAACTCTCCGTCGTCGTCGCGCGTCGTCCAGCGGGCGGTGCCGGCACCGGTGTCGTATGCGAGGTCGAGATGGCCGACAGCGGTGGTCATCTTGGGCTTGACCCCTGGTTCCATGCTGGCCGGCGGCATGTCGTAATCGGTGAAGGTGCCGTACGCACCGGTGTCGAGATCGAACAACGCCAGCGTGTAGAAGTCGGCGACGATCGAGCCGCCGGGCCGGTTCTTGTTGAAGATGGTCAGGAACGCGAATGACCTACCGGTGTCGGCTGCGGCGAGTTCACCGGCGATGAACCAGGTGTCGGACTCCTGACCGGGGTGCTCGCCTTCGGCGGCGGGAAATTCCAGTTGGCTGTCACCGGGTACCAGCTGGAACGGGTAGCTGCGCCAGTCGTTCGTCACAGGTTGCCTTGCCTCTGCTGAATTTTTGCTATGTTAGCATCAATAGTGAATTTAACCGTCGCCTGCCCTGAGGTGGTGCCCCGATGACGGCGAATCCCCGCTCTTACGACGAATTGTTCGTCGGCGGTCGATGGCGCAAACCCACAGCAACGGAACGGATTTCCGTCATCTCCCCGCACTCCCAGGAGACGATCGCCGAGGTTCCGGCCGCAGGCCCCGACGACATCGAGGCCGCGGTCGCTGCGGCGCGCCGAGCCTTCGATCACGGCCCGTGGCCGCGGCTGGAACCGCAGGAACGGATGCGCAAGGTCGAGGAGCTGGCCGGCGTCTACGGTCGGCACATCGAGGAGATGGCCGACCTGATCACCGCACAGATGGGTTCGCCGCGCAGCTTCAGCAGACTGGGCCAGGCGGCCGGAGCCGCCTCGATGATCCACCTGGCATTGGCGACCGCGCGGGAGTTCCCGTGGGTGGAGCGCCGTCGCGGTGTGCTCGGCGAAGCGCACCTGCGTCGCGCCCCGGTCGGGGTGGTCGGGGCGATCGTGCCGTGGAACGTCCCGCAATGCCTGATCATGCCGAAACTGATTCCCGCATTGCTGGCGGGCTGCCCGGTGATCATCAAGCCCGCACCCGAAACCCCTTTGGACGCTTTGTGGTTGGCCGAGATGATCGAGCAACTCGACCTGCCCGAAGGTGTGGTCTCGGTGCTCACCGGCGGGCCGGAGGTCGGCGAGGCGCTGGTGCGTCACCCGGGCGTGGACAAGATCGCGTTCACCGGTTCCAGCGCCACCGGCCGGCGCATCGCCGCGTTGTGCGGTGAGCAGTTGAAACGGGTGAGCCTGGAACTCGGCGGCAAGTCCGCGGCGATCGTCCTCGACGACGCCGACATCGGCAGGACGGTAAGCGGATTGAAGACGGCCAGCTTGATGAACAACGGGCAGGCCTGCGTTGCGCAGACGCGCATCCTGGTCAGCCAACGGCGCCACGACGAGCTGGTGGACGCGCTGGCCGACATGATGTCCTCACTGCAGGTGGGTGACCCTGACGATGAGAAGACCGACATCGGACCCCTTGTCGCCCAACGACAACAGGCCCGGGTACAGGACTACATCCGGTCCGGGCAACAGGAAGGCGCCCGCGTCGTGATCGGCGGGGACGACAGCCCCGCACCGCGCGGCTGGTACGTGCGCCCCACCCTGTTTACCGACGCGACCAACGACATGCGGATCGCCCGCGAGGAGATCTTCGGCCCGGTGCTGACCGTGCTCACCTACGACGACGAGGACGACGCGATCCGGATCGCCAACGACAGCGACTACGGCCTGGCCGGTTCGGTGTGGACCGCCGACGTCGCGCATGGCTTGGAGATCGCCGCGCAGGTGCGCACCGGCACCTACGGCATCAACATGTACATGCTCGACATCAGTAATCCGTTCGGCGGCTTCAAACACTCCGGGCTGGGGCGCGAATTCGGTCCGGAGGGGTTGCACGAATACGTGGAGCTGCAGTCGGTGGCCTGCAACGGAAAGCTGCCGCCGCTACCCAGCTGAGCTTGCCAGCAGCACCTCGAGAGTGATCTCCGCGGGACAGCACAGCTCGCCGCGCTGGTTGTAGACGCAAACCTGCAGGTCGATGAGAAATTGCGGATCTGCCCCGAAGGTGTTGCACCGCTTGGCGATTGCTTTTCCCCGACCGATCATCGTGTCGCCGGCATAGATCGAACCCAGCAACGATATCTTGCGCCGTAGGACTCGGCTATAGTGGCCGGCCCAGTCCGTGCCCACCCGGTCGACAAAGCCGGCGAGATGCATCGTGTTGACGAAGATCGTCGGATTACCTTGGCGCTTCGCATATTCAGGATCGAAGTGCCCGGGAAAATAATCCCAGGTCGCGCCGGCGTTCATCACCACTCGCTCGTAGCTGATCTCGTCGACGACATCAGGCAGTTCGACGGGGACAGTCAACCCATGCCAGTCGAACCGGCGCTCTTGGGGTTCATCAGCCATCCGTCGTCTCCCGCGTATTGAAGCGGAATAAGGTATTACGGTTCAACGCGACCTCGGTTCCGTCGTCGCGGTAGAAGGTGTCGAGCGTCTGAACGAAATGCCCGACACCGAGTTTGGTGGTTTTCTCCGGCGACACCGATACCACCTCCTCCACGATCGAGAGCCGATCACCCTCCACCACCGGAATCAAGAACTCGGCCTCATTGGACGCGTTGACAAAGGTTCTGCCCGGCAGGGGAACCCGCATCACCAGTGCAGCCGCCGGCCGAACACCGTCGGCGGACCACGGCGGCGGAATCAGCCAACCCATCAGCAATGCGGGTGGACCGACCAACCCACCCCAGGTCTGGGTCGCGAAGTCCTGGTCCCAGTAGGCCGGGTTGCTGTCGCGCACCAGCGCGGCGAAGTGCTGGATCCGGGCCCCGCTCACCACAGTTCCCGCCACCCTGGCCTCGGCGCGAAAGCCCACCATCTTCAGCGCGTCTTCGTAGGTCCCGAACGCGTACCTATAACTGATGTCGGCAGCCATCGAAAGTCAGATTATCGTCACGTGCCGTCGTTGCCGGGAGCTCCGGGGGGGCCGGGTGGGAAGCCAGAGCCACCGACCGAACCGGCGCCACCGGCGCCACCGGCGCCTTTCTGACCGTCCGCCCCGTTGTTCCCGTTACCGCCTGCGCCGGTGCCGGCCAGGCCGCCCTCGCCGTACCACGCTGCGTCGGCGCCATTCGCGCCGTTACCGCCAGCACCGCCGTAGCCTGAGAGGCTGGAGCCGCCATCACCGCCACCGCCCCCACCTCCGCCGGTGCCGCCGTTGCCGCCCGTGCCGCCGTCAGCGCCATGGCTACGGGAATCTCCTTGAATACCGTTGCCACCATCGCCGCCAAGGCCGCCGTAGCCACCAATGCCGGCATTGCCGCCCGACGCGCCGGCACCGCCAGTGCCTGTCCCATTGGCAGCGCCGCCGTGCCCACCGCGACCGCCGGTGCCGCCGGTGCCTCCGACTCCCCCGTTGCCGCCGCGCGCGCCGTCTTCGGCGTCCTGCGCAGGAGAGCTGCCGCCATGGCCACCGTTGCCACCTTTGCCGGCGTCGCCGGCGTTACCGCCACGACCGCCGTCCCCTCCGTCGCCTGATCCCAGTGCCTGGCCGCCGGTGCCGCCAACACCACCAGCACCACCGTTCCCGCCGACACCACCATCGCCACCGACTCCGGTATGTGGGCCGGCGCCGATGGTGAGACCGAAGCTCGTGCCACCGTTCCCGCCGGCACCGCCGTCGCCTCCGGTGCCGCCAACCCCACCGGTGCCCCCATCACCCGAGATGGACCCGCCGGCACCGCCAGCCCCGCCGTTGCCGCCGGCAAAGCCAACCGAGCCGCCTCCACCGGGGCCACCGGGCTCTCCGTTATCCCCGACGGTGCCAGGTCCGCCAGACCTGCCGGCCGCGCCGTTGCCGCCGGCACCACCATCACCGCCGTTGCCGACCTGCCCGCCGTTGCCACCGGCACCGCCGGCGCCACCACCGGCACCGTAGGCGCCAGCTCCACCGTTTCCGCCGTGACCGGACGGGCCGGCGGCTGCGGCACCATCGCCGCCGTTTCCGCCGGCACCACCGCCACCCCCGGCACCCTCGATACCTGAGGCGGCCCGAGAGCCGTCGTAGCTTCCCACGCCGCCGGTGCCGCCAATGGCACCTGCGCCGCCTTGGGCGCCGGTGCCGCCGTCACCGGCGAGACCTGCGGCCGAGTCGCCGCCGCCACCGCCCTGACCGCCGAGACCTCCGATACCGCCAGCACCGCCGACCCCGCCAGCACCGTTGGCTGAAAGGGAGGAATACCCACCGGCACCGCCCTGGCCGCCCACACCGGCTCCGCCTGCGGTGCCGCCGTTGCCGCCAGCGCCGCCGGTGCCTGACCCGAGGGCCGCGCCACCGACTCCGCCGCGGCCGCCGGTACCGCCGCCACCGCCGGTGCCACCGCCACCCGCTGTGCCACCACCGCCGAAGACAGAGGTCCCGCCGTCGCCGCCGGTGCCACCGACCCCGCCTGCACCAGCCGACCCGCCGAGACCGCCGGCACCGCCGTTGCGTGACCCCTGGGCCGCGCCGCCGGCGCCCCCGACTCCGCCGACCCCGCCGTTGCCGCCCGTCCCGCCGCCGCCGCCGGTCCCGCCGGTATCAGTGATGTTGTTTACGCCGGTACCGCCGCCGCCGCCGGTACCGCCGTCGCCGCCGGCACCACCGTTGCCGCCATTGCCGCTGGTGCCAGAGATAGCTCCGCCCGAGCCGCCGTCACCGCCGTTACCACCGCTGCCGCCCGTCGTGCCGGCACCGCCGGCAGCGCCCGTCTCATTGGCACCGTGTGCGCCGGCGGCACCGGTACCTCCACGGCCGCCGTCACCGCCGTTGCCACCGTTGCCGACCAGTCCTCCGTTTCCACCAGCGCCACCATTGCCACCGTTACCGATGCCAGTGCTGCGACCACCGACGCCACCATCACCGCCATTACCGGAATTTGAACCGCCCGAGCCGCCGTCGCCGCCGTCACCCCCGGCGCCACCAGATGAGGAGCCGCCAGCACCGCCCGCACCGCCGTTGCCGACGGACCTGCCGTCACCTCCGAGCCCGCCGTGTCCACCACCGGCAACGCCACTACCGCCGGCGCCACCGTCACCGCCGTCGCCGGAGACCACACCGCCCGAGCCGCCATTGCCGCCATCGCCTCCGACGCCTCCGGGGTTGCCGGATGCGCCACCATTACCGCCGTTACCGCCGTTGCCAACCGCCCCGCCGTTACCGCCGGCCCCACCGTCACCGCCACTGAGCCCAACACCGCCGCCGCCGTAACCACCGTTACCGCCGTGACCGGACGGGCCGGCCGCCGCGGCGCCGTTGCCGCCATCGCCGCCCGCCCCTCCGGTACCTCCGGCAGCGGACGTACCCGCGGCCCCTTTGGCGCCGTCGCTACCCGACACCACACCACCCGTGCCACCACTACCGCCTTGACCGCTGAATCCGCCGGCACCGGCGTGGCCGCCATCGGCACCGTCTCCGGCGGCACCGGCAGCGGAGTCGCCGCCGCGGCCTCCCGCACCGCCGCTGCCTCCGATCCCGGAATCGCCGCCCGCGCCACCGTTGCCGCCGTCGCCGGTGCCGCTTTCGTCGCTCCCGCCGGTGCCACCGAAGCCACCGTCACCGCCGGCCGCCCCAGCACCGCCGGCTCCGCCGACCCCGCCGACACCTGATCCGTTGGCCGTGCCACCGGCACCGCCTGCCCCGCCGGCCCCAGCATTACCGCCGCTGCCGCCGATACCACCGGATCCGCCTGAGGCCCCTTCGGCGAAGGCGCCATCGTTGCCGCCGTTCCCGCCGTTGCCGCCGAGCCCGCCCTGACCGGCGGTACCGCCGGCCCCGCCGGCCCCGCCGTTACCCGACCCGAGGGCCGTGCCGCCAGCGCCCCCAGCGCCGGCATCGCCTGCGTCGGCGCCGGCCCCACCGGCACCACCCGGGTGACCGGAACTGAAGATGCTGCCCGAATCGCCGGAGCCACCATTACCGCCGTTACCGCCGTTGCCACCGTTGCCGCCGGCCCCGCCATTGCCGCCGTTACCCGAGATCACACCGCCCAGACCGCCGGCCCCGCCGTCGCCGGCGTTGCCGCCGGCGGTGCCGCCACCACCCGGGTTGCCGGTCGCACTGCCGCCGGAGGAGCCGGCAGTACCAGCTGCACCGTTGCCTCCGGTACCACCTTGGCCGCCGTTGCCGACCGACCCGCCGTTACCGCCGGCACCGCCATTGCCGCCTTGTCCGCCCTGGACGCCGCGGACACCGTCAGCGCCCTGGCCGCCGTTGCCACCGTTACCGCCGCCGGTGGCCGCGGCACCTTGGGCGCCGGTAATGCCGCCGCCGCCACCGGTGCCACCGGTACCGGCCGCGCCACCGTTGCCGCCGGCACCGACCGCGCCGGGATTACCGCCATCACCACCACGCCCGCCATTAAGAGCAGCACTATCGCCGGCACCACCGGCGCCACCATCACCACCTGCACCCGCCGCACCACCGGTACCGCCTTGTCCTCCGGTGCCGTTGACGCCCACACTGCCCGACCCACCCTCAGCAACCCCGCCGGCGTTACCACCGGCCCCGCCAACGCCGCCGGTGCCGCCAGTGCCGCCAGTGCCACCGTTTTGCCCCGCCCCGCCCGCAGTGGTCGCGTCCGCACCGTCGAAGCCGGCCCCACCGGTCCCGCCACCGCCGCCGGTACCGCCGAGTCCGCCGGTACCTCCGTCACCGCGGACCGAACCACCCAGTCCCCCGGTTCCGCCGACCCCACCGGCCCCACCGGTCTCACCGGTCTCACCGGCGGCGCCCCCATCGCCTGGGTTGACCCCCCCACCACCGGTCGCGCCGGTCGCACCGTTACCACCAGTGCCGCCGGTGCCGCCGGTGCCCAGGTTGCCGCCGTTGCCGCCGGCACCGCCTTGCCCACCGGTGCCGGGCGGACCACCCGGCGCCGGGACGGTCGCGTTGCCGCCCTTACCGCCGGCACCACCATTGCCGGAAGTCCCGGCCGGCAGCTGACCCGCCGCGCCCGTGGCGCCAGTACTGCCATCGCCGCTGTCACCGCCAGCACCGCCCTGACCGACCGCGCCCGCATCCCCACCATTACCGCCGGCTCCGCCGGTACCACCGAGCACCGCTGCGTCAGTGCCGGCACCACCGGTCCCGCCGTCGCCACCAGTGCCGGCAGTGCCACCCACACCACCGGTACCGCCGACACCATGGGAACCGTCGCTGTATCCGAGAGCCTGATGCCCGCCGCCGACACCACCGGCACCGCCGGTTCCACCGGTACCGCCACCACCGCCGTCGCCACCGTCGAACCCGTTACCACCGGCCGTGACCGCGTCCGCCCCATTAACACCGGCCCCCCCGGTGCCGCCGACTCCGCCGACACCACCCTTACCGCCGGCCCCACCGTTACCACTCAGCGCACCACCCAGTCCGCCGGCCCCACCGACACCACCAGTGCCACCGACCCCGCCGACCCCGCCCGCGTCACCGCGGTCGACCCCGTCCACCCCGACTGCGCCGGTCGCACCATCGCCACCGGCGCCGCCGGCGCCGCCACTGCCACGGTTACCGCCCGCACCGCCCGCGCCACCATCACCGCCGCTAGCACCGGCCGCGGCGGCATGGGCACCCGCCCCCCCGGCGCCGCCGTTACCCATCACCCCGGTCGGGGTAGCCCCGACCACGCCATCAGAGCCCGCACTCCCACCACTGCCGCCCAGTCCGCCCGCACCGCCGAATCCGGTGTTGCCACCAGCCCCGCCAGCCCCGCCCCGGCCCGTCAGTGAGCCGCCAGAGGCCCCCGCACCGCCGTCACCGGGAGTCGCGCCGTTACCGCCGTTACCGGCGTTGCCGCCCGCACCCGATCCGGCGAAGGTGCCATCAGCGGCCTTCCCACCTAGCCCCCCGGCCCCGCCATTGCCGCCCACACCACCATTACCGCCGTTACCGCCCGCAGTCCCTGCCGCCCCGGACACTGTCGCGTCGGCACCGGTAATCCCCGCCCCGCCATCACCACCACGCGCCCCGTTTCCACCAGCGCCACCAACCCCACCAGCACCGGCCCGCGCCCCACCCGCACCACCCGCACCACCAGCACCGCCGGCACCGCCAGCTTGACCGTCACTACCGGACTCGTTCCCGGCGAAACCCGCCGTGCCGTTTCCGCCGACTGCACCGGCACCGCCGGCACCACCGGCACCACCGTTACCGTGACTGCCGCCCGCGCCTCCTGCCCCGCCCGCGCCGCCGTCACCACTGCCGACACTGGTGGCGCTGTATCCGTTACCGCCCGCGCCGCCGTTGCCCAACAGCGCGGTCGGTCCGTTGCCCGCCACACCGTCGCTGCCGGTGCTGGCGCCGGTGCCGCCCGTGCCGCCCTGGCCGCCGACACCGGAGTTCCCGCCCGCGCCACCAGCCCCGCCATCACGGACCGTGCTGCTTCCGGCCGCACCCGCCCCGCCGTCACCGGGAGTCGCGCCGTTACCGCCGTTGCCGGCGTTGCCACCCGCACCCGATGCGGCCGCGGTGCCATCGGCGGCCTCCCCGCCCAGCCCGCCGGCCCCACCATTGCCACCGACACCGCCGTCACCGCCGTTACCGCCCGCCGTTCCCGCCGCCCCGGCCTCTGTCGCGCTGGCGCCGGTGAGTCCGGCCCCGCCGTCACCACCGAGCGCCCCGTTTCCACCAGCGCCACCGACCCCACCCACACCAGCCAGCGACCCGCCGTCACCGCCGGCGCCGCCGGCACCACCAGAGCCACCCGCCTGACCATTCCCGCCGGACTCGTTGCCCGCGACACCCACCGCGCCGTTCCCGCCGACAGCCCCGTTGCCACCGCGGCCCCCGGCGCCGCCATCACCACGATTACCGCCCGCACCCCCGGCCCCACCGTCGCCACCATCGACACCCGCCACAGTCGTGTTGAACCCGGCCCCGCCGGCCCCGCCGTTGCCCAGCACACCCGTCGGAGTCGCGCCCGCCGCACCACTGGTTCCCACACTGGAACCGATCCCGCCCGTACCGCCGGCCGCGCCGAATCCGGTGTCCCCGCCGGCCCCGCCCGCTCCACCGTCACGCGTCGCCGCGTCACCGGCACCGCCGGCACCGCCATCACCCGGAGTCGCGCCATCACCGCCCGCACCGGCATTGCCCCCAGCACCGGTCACACCCACGGCGCCATTCGCCGCTGTACCACCGGCCCCGCCGTTGCCGCCATTGCCGCCGACACCGCCGTTGCCGCCCGAACCGCCGGCCTGCCCCGCCTCACCAGCCGCTGTGGCAGCCCTGCCGTTGACTCCGACTCCACCGTCACCACCATCGGCGCCATGCCCACCGGCACCGCCGGCACCGCCATTACCTGCGAGTGACCCGCCCGTGCCCCCGGCCCCGCCAACAGCACCGGAACCGCCCGCCTGACCGTTGCCGCCGGAGGCACCGTCGGCCTTGCCCGCGGCGCCGTTGTCACCGGCCGCACCGTTGCCGCCCGCACCGCCGGCGCCGCCATTGCCGCGGCTACCCCCGGCGCCGCCGTCACCTCCGGCAGTCCCGGACCCGCCCGCCGCGGTGGCGTTGAACCCAGCTCCACCCGCACCGCCGTGGCCGCCGGCCACCGCCGATCCCGCAGCACCCGCAGCCCCCGCACCAGCATCCGGACCACCCGCCGCGCCACCGACACCGCCGCTGCCGACACCGCCGCTATTGCCGCCAACCCCGCCCGCACCACCCTTGATCAACTCAGCACCGGCACCCCCGGCCCCGCCATCACCGGCAACACCCGAATCACCGCCAGCACCCCCAGCACCCCCGGCACCGTTGACACCCGCGCGACCAAACAACCCATGACCCTGCCCGCCCACCCCGCCGGTACCACCGGCACCGCCATGCCCGCCTGTGCCGCTATCGCCGCCAACGCCGCCGGTCCCGCCCGGCGCAGTCGCCGCCCAACCCGCGCCACCAGTGCCGCCGGCGCCCCCTGCTCCGCCCACACCACCAGCGCCACCGGTCCCACCATCCCCGAACAGCAACCCACCACGACCACCCGCACCACCGGACCCCGCAGCACCACCATCGGTACCCAACCCACCGGTGCCGCCCGCCACTAACTGCGTCCCCGCCGCACCCGCAGACCCCATCGCACCCGCCACCCCGGACCCACCTACACCACCGGCACCACCATGGCCCAATAACCACGCACGACCACCGGCGCCGCCAGTGCCGCCACCCACACCGCCGGCACCACCAGCACCGCCGGCGCCCCACAACAAGCCACCACTACCACCCACACCACCAGCAGCACCCAGACCACCGGTACCCCCCGCGCCGCCCGGGCCCAGCAAACCAGCTGCCCCACCAGCCCCACCGGCTTGACCCGCCGCACCTGACCCGCCGTTACCGCCTCGCCCGATCAACAATCCACCGGCGCCACCGGCGGCACCCGACCCCGCCGCACCATCGGCACCCGGCCCCACCAACGGCCGCCCCAACAACGCATTCGTCGGCGCATTGACCACCCCCAAAAACGCCTGCTCTAGCGATTGCAACGACGCCGCGCTGGCCGCCTCCGCAGCTTCAAAGACACCACCGGCACCTACCAACCCCTGCACAAAACGGGCGTGAAAATCCGCCGCCGCCACACTGATTGCCTGATACTCCCGGCCATAGGTGCCAAACAACGCCGCAATCGCCGCCGACACCTCATCACCGGCCGCCGCCACCACCCCAGTCGTCGACAACCCCGCCGCCGCACCGGCAGCACTCACCGCCGACCCAATCCCACCCAAATCAGCAGCCGCTGCAACCAAAACCTCAGGCGTAACAAACACATACGAAGACATCACGAGGCCCGATCTCTAGGGGGAAATTGACTGAACGGTAAGCGCCCGACGGCAGGCTCCAAACGTACGCGACCGAATTCCGCTGCGCGCCACAATCACGCCAGAAGACGCAACCAAATTCAGCACAAGCCAAATAAAGAAACCGTGCCTTCCGAAGCGCAGCTGCGCCCGAAACCATGAGTGTCCCGGAGTTGTCGAGCGACTTACCACGTTCGGGCACGATCTCGCGCGCTGACTCCGACGAAAGAGCAGCTCGACGGTGTTGAGGAGCAATCTTCAGGCGTCGCGGCTCTTTAGCGCATGCCTACGCCGCGATCCAGCGCCATGTCCACTGGTTTGCAGCTTTGTGGGCCACGAATCACTGCCGGCTACATGACGAGGTGGCGGCTCGGCACCGAATCCCACACCAGTTCCCTCGACGTGAAGTACCAGCCGCCGCGCTCGTAGCTGAGTTTGTCCCGGAACGCACCGGTGGCCTGCAGCGTGGTTTCGCCGCCCGCGGTGTGGAAAAGGATTGCCACACAATGCTGTGTCGCGCGGACGCCGTCGACGTGTATCTCGTGGTCGACGGTGACCAGACGTCGCCCGTCGCCGCCGTCGAACGCGGCACGCAGATCGTCGAACGACTCTCCGTCGCGCACATAGGTGGCACCGGAATGCCGGAACGTGGTGATCCACGCGTCGCGGTCCCCGTCGGCGTGGGCCCGGTTGTGCCGCGCGGTCAGATCCAGAATCGCGCCGCGACCGGTCGCGGCCTGCAGCATCTGCTGTTCCTGGTAGGTCAACGGCATGTTGGTTCGCCTTTCCTGCGGTGTGTATTCATCGGCTCACTGTGTATCCGTGGCTTTCCCGGTCCCACGCCCCCGCCGTCAAGCCCCGGGCCCGCAACACGTCCTTGCGGACGCGGCCGATGACGTTCTTAGGAAGTTCATCGACGGTATCGATGTACCTGGGCACACAGAAGTACGGCATGCGCGCGGCGCAGAAATCCAGCAGCTCCACGTAATCCATTGCCGCACCCGGCCTTAACATGACAACTGACAGGATGTCGTCCTCCCCCAGCGCACTGGGCACTGCCACGGCGGCGGCTTCCTGCACAGCCGGATGACTGGCCAGCACGGCCTCCACTTCCACCGAGGAGACGTTCTCACCGCGGCGACGCAGCGAGTCCTTCACGCGGTCCACGTACGTCAGGTTGCCGCCGTCGTCGAACCTGCCCAGGTCACCGGTGCGGAACCACTCCGGATGGGGGTCCACGAGCAATGCGTCGTCGCCAGGCCGCACGTAGCCCTGACTCATCACTTCGGCATACCGGGGCCGGCAACTGATCTCCCCCACCGATCCGGTCGGACATTCGACGCCGTCGGCATCGACGATGCGGACCTCGAAGTTCGGATTCGCGCACCCGGATGTCCCCGGAACACCCTCGTAGGCAACGCCGTTGACCGCAATCGGAAATGCCTCAGTCATGCCGTACATGGTGACGACCGCGCAGCCGTACCGCTTCTCGATCGACCGGTACGACACGGCATCGATGGGCGCCGCCGAGATGAACCGCAACGGCAACTGCGCGTCGCGCGGATCGGCGGGCAGGTTCTGCAGCATGGACACCATCGCGCCCGCACCGACGAACCCGACGGCATCGTGGGAGCGCACGTCGTCCCACACCTCGCCCGGATGAAAAGCTTCGGCCAGTACCGTGGTACCGCCGACCAGCATCGGTGCCAGCACCACCGGCGCCGCGCTCAGGTGAAACAGCGGCATCGCGGTCCACAGGGTCTCCCCCGCCGCGAACTCCCAGGCCGACACTGCGGTCGCCGCCACCGTGAACAGGTAATGCCAGGACGTGGCAACAGCTTTCGACGGCCCGGTGGTGCCGGAGGTGAAGAACAGCGCGCCGAGGTCGCCGGCAGCGGCGGGCTTCGCGGGCACCGATACCTCGCGGTCCAGTGCCCCGGTGAGCGAATCGTCAAGCACCACAACATCAGTGCTCAGTTGCGCGGCGATCTCGTCGAGGCGGGTCCGTCGCTCGGCGTCGGTGACGATTACCTTGGCCTGCGACAACTTCAGGTTGTGCAGCAGAAAGTCGCCCTTGTTGGCGGCGTTGACCGCGGCACTCACTGCGCCGATCCGGGCCGCACCGAGCCAGAAGTAGATCCATTCCGGGCACGTCGCAGTGAACAGTGCGACGCAATCGCCCTGTCCCACACCGAGATCAGCGAGTAGAGCCGCCGCGGCAAGAGAACGCCGGCGTAGCTGGGCGAACGTGATGTCCAGACCGGCCACCGACATCATCACCCGGTCCGGGAACTGCTCGGCCCGACGATCGAGCACGGCAGGCACCGTGAACTCGTCGACACCGAAATCACCCGGGCCCGGAGACACCGGCGGGATCAGGCCGGAGCGGCGGCCGGGTCCGGCTCGCCGTCGGCGGTGTACCCGAAGTCTTTGGGCGACGGCGCGGCACCGGGGTAGAAGCGGTGCGCCCAGCGACGCAGGGCCGCATAGTCATGCGCCTCCTCCGGCGCGAGGTTCGGCTTCTCCAGGTACTTCATGTTCTCCCAGGTGAAGAAGTCCTGCTTGATCACTTCCTGTTGCAGCGCAAGGAATTTGGCGGCGCGACCGGTGGGCTTGTCGCCGCTGTCGCCGGGCTCCCGCAGCGAGGCCTGGGTATAGAAGTAATCGGTGTAGTCCTCGTCGACCGGCGTCTGGCCGGTGACCTGACAGGTCTGCACCAGGTCACTGGGGAAGCGCACGATGCCCAACCCGAGCGAGTAGTTGTCGTAGATGATCTTGGCGTCGACCGGCCCGTTCGGCGTCAGCCAGGTTTTAGCCCGGCCGCCGCCGAAGTGGGCCTTGACGGTGGCGTGCAGGTGATAACCGGACACCTCAAACGACGCGGTGTTGGCCGGGTTGGCCGCCTTGTGCACGTACTGGACGTGGTATGGGTCGGCCGCGTTCTCGATGATCATCTGCGCGTGCACCTTGACCCGGTTGACCATCCGGGTGTGGGGGTGCAGCGGGTAGTACTCGTCGGTCTCCAACTCCGGCAGCACCGGCGGCTGCCAATACGGCGCGCGGCCGTGGCGTTCGTGCCAGACCAGGATGAATCCGTACCACTCGGTCGTCGGGTAGGTGCGGATGCGGACGTTGTTCTTGCAACCGATCTTGCTGTACGGGATCAGGGCGTTGGTGCCGTCACCGCGCCACTGCCAGCCGTGCCAGGGGCAGACGATGTGTTCGCCCTCGACCGTCCCGCCGACACCCATGTTGGCGCCGAGGTGCTGACAGTAGGCGTCCAGCACGTTCACCTTGCCGGACTTGGTGCGGAAGAGCACCAATTCCTCACCGAAGTAGTGCACCCGCTTGACTTCGCCGGCGGCCAGGTCAGAGGCGAACCCGACGATGAACCAACCCGTCGGAAAGCGATAGGTGGATAGCGCGATACCGGACGGCCCGAACTCCCGTTCCGAGGGATCTTCGGCCGCCGAGTCCGCGGCCAGGTCTGAAAATGTATCCGTCACGACTTCTCCGTTGCCCACGCTTCACCGCGGTTCGACGACCAATGTCTATTTTTACTATCTTAGACATTGAACGTCAACGCGGCCGCTCATCGGGGTTCAGTCGATGAGCTTCAACGCCGCCCGCGGGCACTGGTCCACCGCCGCGCGCACATCGATCTCGCGGTCGGCGGGCACCGGACCGTCGGCGATCTGCACCACGTCCTCATCGCCCAACTCGAAGATGTCGGCGGCGAGCGATTCACAGAACCCGTTGGCCTCGCACATGTCCGGATCAACGATCACGCGCATCAGATGTCCCCTTACTTTGCCGTGACGCCGACCGGTCGGGTCCCGATCACCCCGCTGGCGGCAAGGTGCGCGAGTTCCTCCTCGGTCAGCCCGCACTGATCGCGCAGTACTTCTTCATTGTGCTCGCCCAACGTCGGCGGTGGGCGACTCAGCCAGTTTTGTTGACCGGCCAGCAGCGCGAACGGCGGCGTGGGATAGAGGCCGGGTCCGGTTCGCGGATGTTCCAGCGCCTCGAAGAAGCCGCGCTCCCGCAACTGGACGTTCTCGGTCACCGAGGACGGCGAGACGACCGGTGCCACCGGAACACCCGCACCCGCCAGCCGTTCCGCCACGCTGTCCCGCGGCTGGCCGGCGAACCAGTCCCGCAACCTGTCATCGATCTCGTCGGCCCGCGCACGTCGGTCCGCCGCGGTGGACAGTCCGTCGGCTGACCAGGCGGGCGCGCCCAGCACGTCGACCAAACCCGCCCAGTGCCGGTCGTCGCACACACTGACCGCGATCCACTCGTCGTCCGGCCCCGCACACCGATACAGGTTCTGCAGCACACCGCCGTGCCCACGGTTGCCCCGCCGGGTCAGGGTCTTGCCGAAAACTTCGTATTCGATCGGCTGAATTGCGGTGGTATTCAACACCGTTTCCACCATCGGCAGCTCGACCTGCTGTCCCGACCCGGTGCGTTCGGCGAAATGCAACGCTGCCAGCACCGCGAACGCGGCGTGCACACCGGCCAGTGGATCGCAGGCACCGCGCGGGGTCACCGGCGGGGTCTCCGGCAGACCGGTCACCCAGGCCAGGCCGGCGATCTGCTCCATGGTGGGCGCGAATCCGACTCGGTCCCGCCACGGACCGTCCAGCCCGAAAGCCGGCATCCGGGCGACGACGAGTTCAGGGTTCATCTCCAGCATGACGTCGGCGGTGAGGCCGAAGTTCTCCATCACCCGCGGCGAGAAATTCTCGATCACCACATCAGCCTGGGCAACCAGCCGGGTGAACAGCCGCCGACCCTCCGCCGACCCCAAATCCAGTGTGACGGAACGCTTGTTGGTGTTCATCGCATGGAACACCCAGCCGTATTCCCACCAGTCGTCGACATCGGTACGCATGCCACCCGAGTACCGGATGCCGTCGGGACGCTGGATCGACTCCACCTTGACGACGTCGGCGCCGAATGCGGCTAGCAGGTGGGTGGCGGCCGGGCCGGCCCAGAAGGCGGTGAGGTCGACGATGCGGACACCCTGCAGCGGCAGCCCGGCTCCGGGCGACACTGGTCCGGATTCCCTTTGTTGCCATGCCGATTGACCGTTCCCGTCCCCGAGTCCGGGCGACGTGCGCGGCGGTGCCGGAGCACAGCGCGACATCAGCCACGGTGGCCGCGGCTGGTGGAAACCGGCGGGATTCGCGACGAACACGCCCCGTTCGGTCATATAGTCCATGTCCCGGACGGTGGCGCCGTTGCCCAGCGGGGCGATCGGCAGCCGGAAGAGCTGGCCGAGTTCGACGATCTCGGCGACGGTGCGCTGCGCCATCCACGGCCCGATCGCTTCGTAGATCATGTCGCGGTACTCCCAGCGACCGATCTGGAAGCGCAGCTGCGGAATGTCTTCGAACTGCGGGCATTCGACCATTGCGGTGAAGTCGAGCCACTGTTGCCCGGTGACCATGGTGATGCCGACGTAGCCGTCCTGGGCGGCAAGGATGGAGGGCACCTCGAGGGTGCGCCGGATCGGCGGCACCCGAAGCAGTTGGGAATGCAGCCATTCGCTGCTCTGCATCGCCGTGATCGCTTCGAGCATGGACAGGTCCAGGTGCTCCCCCGGTCCGCCGTGCTCGACGCGGCGACGCACGGCCAGCACTCCGAATGCCGCATACACACCGCCCATGTACTCCCCGAGCTCACCCCCGATCGAGATGGGCGGACCGGCCGGATCGCCGCGGAAACCCGTGCACCCCGACCACGCCTGCAGGGTGAACTCGGTGGCAGCGCGATCGGCGAACGGGCCGCTCCAACCGAAATCGGAGATGGTGACGACGACCGCCTGCGGGGATCGTGCCAGCAGCCGCTGCGGGTCGATCCCCAGCGCGGCCGCCCGGGCGCGTCCGGTGGCCACCACGACGACGTCTGCGCCGGCGAGTTCGGCGCGGAAGCGCTCGGAATCGGCCGACACGGCCAGGCTGCTCTTGCCGGCATTGAGGTAACTGAACAACGGGCCGGCTGCGCCGTCCGGCACCGGCGAGCAAGTCGCGGAATAGCGCCGCAGCGGATCCCCTTGCGGCGGTTCGACTTTGCGAACCACCGCACCGGCGTCCACCAGCAGCTTCCCGCAATAGCTGCCGGCCAGGCGGTCACTGATCTCGACGACTCGCAGATCGTCGAGCGGCGTCGGCCGGTTATCGGCCCCGTGACTCACGCGGCTATTTATACCATTACTGCTAAAATAGCTAAGCCAGACGAGTTCGCGGGGTCAGCAACCGTGTTCTCTCTCCTGCTGCAGGTTGCGAGGAACCGGATGACTGCTCTGGGTATTGGGCCCGACGCCCGCCGCCGGCTGTCCGCGCCGCGGATCGCCGAGATCGTCGCCGACGAGTTGCGCCGCCAGATCATCGACGGTGAGCTCGCCGATGGCGACCTGCTGCCACGCCAGGAAGTGCTCGTCGATCAGTTCAAGGTCAGCCTGGTCTCGCTGCGCGAAGCGCTACGGATCCTGGAGACCGAGGGACTGGTCTCGGTGCGGCGCGGAAACCGGGGCGGCGCGGTCGTGCACGCACCGGCCAAGACCAGCGCCGCCTACATGTTGGGACTGTTGCTGCAGAGTGAGAACGTCGTCGTCAGCGATCTGGGCGCCGCGTTGCAGGAACTCGAGCCCGCTTGTGCGGCGCTGGCGGCCCAGCGGCCCGACCGGGCCGACACCCTGGTGCCCGAACTCAAGCAGGTCAACGACGAGATGGCGGAAAACCTGGAAGACGGGCGGCTCTTCACCGAGATCGGCCGCAAATTTCACAACCTCATCGTGCGGGGTTGCGGCAACCACACCATCATCGCGGTGGTGGGCAGCCTGGAGACGCTGTGGTCCAGCCACGAACAGCAATGGGCCGACGAAAGTTCGGCCAGCGGCACCTACCCGTCGCCGACCAGGCGCCGGGCCGCGCTGAACACCCATATCAAGCTGACCGAGACGATCGCCGAGGGCGACGTGGACCGGGCACGCCGTATCGCCGGTCGGCACCTCGCCGACACCCAGACCTACGTCTTGTCCGGCCGCGCCGAACAGCGGATCTATGCGTTGTCGCCGCAAGCGTTGTCCCGGCCGCGGGACCTCCGGCGCCCTTGACCACTCGACGAACCGCTCTGGTCACCGGCGGTAGCGGTGGCATTGGAAAAGCGTGCGCCGCCAAGCTTTGTCAGCTCGACTATGACGTCGTGGTGCTGGCGCGGCGCGAAGGCCCGTTGCGTGCGGCGGCCGCCGAGGTCGGTGCCCGCGCCATCGTCGCCGATGCGGCTGACCCGGATGAGTTCGCCGCCGCGCTGAGCCCACTCGAACGCATCGACCTCGTCGTCCATGCGGCCGGCGCGCTGGGTGGAACGTACGCGCGCAAGCAGACTTTCGAGCAGTGGCGCACCATCATCTCGGCCAATCTCGACTCGTGCTTCGTGCTGACCTCCGCGGTACTGCCGCGGATGCGGCCCGGGTCGCGGCTGATCTTCATTTCGTCCTCGGCCTCGCACGAACCGATGATGGGCCGCACCGCATATTCCGCGTCCAAGGCCGGCATGAACGCGTTCGCGCGGGCCTTGGCGCTGGAGGTCGACCGCGACGGTATCGCGGTGCACCTGGTGACGCCGGGTCCGGTGGAAACCGAGATGCTGCAAGATGTTCCGTTCGAGATGTACGCGATCCAGGTGTCCGACATCGCCGAGACGGTCGCCTGGCTGGACACCGTGGACCCCTCGGTGGACCTGCCGGAAATCCGGCTCAGCGCCGTGCAGCGCGGGCCGTACGCCCGCGCCCCGGTGGTGCCTACCGAAGCCCGCCGGCGAGCAAAGGCCCAGAGAACTTCCTGATCACCGATTCACCGAACTCAGCCAGTGACTGCGGGGCGGCGAAATCGGCGAACCACACGTAGAAGCGTTCGACCCGTTGCGCGGCCAGCGCGGCGAAGTGGGCGGTCAGCTCGTCGGCGTCGCCGCACACCAACCCAGGGCCGAGGTGGCCGAAGCGTCGGGTGCTGACCTCGCGGACCTGCTCGGGATCGCTGCCCGAGCGGACGAAGCCCACCATCTGCTGGACCGATATCCGTGCCGAGCCGGTGGCGTCGGACAGCCGGGCCAGCCGGTCGAGGTGATTTGCCTGCAGGTTCCACCAATCCGCGTGTTCAGCAACGAGTTTCATCATCCGCGGGCCGCTGCCACCCAGGACCAGCGGTATCGGGTACGTAGGCCGGGGATGCTGGTCCCGGGCCCAGTACTGCTTGATCAGTCCCAGGTGTCGCCCGAGCTGCTCGACCCGGGCAACCGGATCCTGCTGACCGACATCGAATTTGGTGAACTCCGCAGGCCAGGATCCGGACCCGAGGCCCAGTTCGAATCGGCCCTCCGACGCCTCGGACAGGGTGACGGCCTGTTTGGCGAGCACCGCCGGATGCCGGAAAGCGTCACACAGCACCAGATGACCGACCCGCAACCGTTGCGTCTTCGCGGCGACCCAGCCGGCGACGCCCATTGCCTCCCAGATGTTTTCACCCGGCTGCCCGGGCGCCTCGAGATGATCGATGAAAGCGATCCCATCGAACCCGCCGGCCTCGGCATGCTTCGCCCGGTCCACGATGTCGGCCACCGGTAGCCGAACCTGCGGCAGAAACAGGTACCACTCCACCATCCGACCACCTCACCATGTCCGTTTGCGCGTGGGTCGCTAGTTTACTATTTTTGTTATGTTAGGGGTCTTATGGATGTTGGTCTGACGTCGGAGCAGTTGTCGCTGCGCGACACCGTGCGCGCCATCCTGCGCACCGAGTGCCCGCCCGATGCCGCCCGGCAGGCCCTCGATGACCCCGAACGGTGGCGTGTCCTGTGGAAGACGGTCGTCGACCTCGGCTGGACCGAACTGGCAGCGCGTGACTCCGACGGTGAATTCGGTCCGGTCGAGCTCGCGGTGGTCCTCGAGGAGTGCGGCGCGGCGCTCGCGCCCGTGCCGCTGCTGTGCGGGGTCGGGCTGGCCGCAGGGGTTTTGCGTGCCGCGGGTCCCGCAGTCGACGAGATGCTGGCGCAGATCACCTCCGGGGTAGTGGCGACCCTGGCCGTGCACTCCCCCGGTGTGCGGCTACCGGGCGCACCGATGACATTTCAGGACGGCCGCGTGCACGGACGGGCGGTCGCGATACCGCACGGTTCCCGCGCGGAGTTGATCGTCACACTGGCGACCTCCGACGACGGGCCGGTCGCTGCCGTGGTGCGCGCCGGTGAGGGGGTGACCATCCGGGCCGGCGAGTCCACCGATCCCGCCCAACCCGTCGCCGACGCCGATATCGACGCGGCACCGGCGGCCGTCGCACCCGTCGACAGCATCGAATCCGCCCTGGCCGCACCGTTGGTCGCGGTCGCCGCCGACCTGATCGGGGTAGCGGGCGCAGCCCTGCAGCGGTCCGTCGAGCACGCCAGGACGCGGCGGCAGTTCGGCACCCCGATCGGCGCGTTCCAGGGCATCAAGCACGCGCTCGCCGACAACTACGTCAGCCTCGAGCGCGCCCGCAGCCTCACCTACGCCGCCGCCGGGTCGTCCTCCTGGACCGCGGCGGCCATGGCCAAAGCGGCGGCCGCGGATGCCGCCGCCCAGTGCGCGCGCACAGCGGTCCAGGTGCACGGCGCGCTAGGTCAGACCTGGGAACACGACGCGCACTTGTTCGTCCGGCACGCCTGGCAGAACGCGTCGCTGCTGGGTGACAGCCGCGCGCTGTACACCGAGGTGGGCCGGCGTCTGGCGGGAGGCGCGCCATGACGGTGGTCGACGAATTCGGTGCGTGGCTGACCGATTTTCTGCCCGGCGACTATCACGACCGCTATCGGGAGTACCGCTGGGACATAGCGCTGCGGCGCGACTATCAACGGGCCGCCTTCGAGGCCGGCTGGATACAACCCACCTGGCCGCGCGAGCACGGCGGGCGCTCACTGAGCCTGCGCGACGCCATGGAGATCCGCATCGAGGCGGCACTGCGCAGTGCGCCCAAGCTACCCAATATCGCCGGGCCCAACGTTGCGGCGGCGGGCATCCGCCAGTTCGGCACGCCCGAACAGATCGAGCGCCTGCTGGTTCCCGCGTTGCGCGGCGACGAATGGTGGGCCCTGGGCATGTCCGAACCGGAGGCCGGGTCCGATTTCGCCGGTTTGCGCACCCGTGCCGTGCGCGAGGGCGAGGTGTTCCGGGTCAACGGCCACAAGATCTGGACCACCCAGGCCCACCTGTCGCGGTGGTGCACCCTGTATGCCCGCACCGACCCGGACGCGCCGAAGCACCGCGGCATCTCCTGCCTGATCCTCGACCTGGAGTCACCGGGGGTGCGGATCGAGACCATCCGGATGGCCTCGATCTCCGACGAGACGTTCTGCGAGGTCTTCCTCGACGACGTCGAGGTGCCGGCAGCCAACCTGCTGGGTCCGTGCAACGGCGGCTGGAATGTCGCGCTGGCGTCGTTACACCATGAGCGGCAGATGATCTGGATCATGAACTGGGTCGAGATCAAACGCGGGCTGGCCTCCATCGGCGACAACCCGGACGTCCACACCGAACTGGGCAGGTTGCACGCCGACGCCGAGGCGCTGCGGGCCACCGGCTACCGCGCCCTGGCCAACGAACTCGCCGGGCGGCCCAGCCCGGAGGCCGACACCATGAAACTCCTCGGATCGCTGACGCTGCAACGGGTCTGGGAGTTGAGCGCAGCCGCGGCCGGTCCGGCTTCGAGCTCGGACCCGGACCTGCTGTTCGAACGCCAGGATGCGCTGGCCGCCACCATCTACGGTGGGACCTCCGAGGTCCAACGCAACATCATCGCCGAGCGGGTGCTCGGGCTGCCGAAGGGATGACCACGATGGACTACGATCTCGGTGACGACGCCGGTGAGCTGCGAAATCGGTTGCGCCAGTTGATAGCCGACCACATTCCGGAAGATTTTCTCGGCGCCTGCACCGACGATCCGGACGACCTGGCGACCACCGAGTCGTTCTGCAAGCTGTTGGCGTCCGAAGGGTTGCTGGCGCTGGCGTGGCCGAAAGAACATGGCGGCGGTGGCGGTTCGATCTGGCAGCAGACCGTGCTGCGTGAAGAGATGTGGGCCAACTACGAGCCGCGTGGACCGCAGTACATGGGCATCAACTGGGTCGGTCCGGCGATCATGCGGCACGGGACGGCCGAGCAGAAGGCAAAACACCTGTCCGGCATCGCATCCGGTGAGGTGATCTGGTGTCAGGGATTCTCCGAGCCGGAAGCCGGGACCGACCTCGCCTCACTGCGCACCCGCGCCGTGCCGGACGGCACCGGTTGGCGCATCGACGGGCAGAAGGTGTGGACCTCCTACGCCCGGATGGCGTCGTGGTGCGTGCTGGCGGCCTGCACCCACCCGGATGCGCCGAAACCCAAGCGCCTCAGCCTGTTTCTGATTCCGATGGACCGCGAAGGATTCACCGTGCGTGGCATCCCGTCGATGCTCGGGCCGCATCACCTCAACGAGGTGTTCCTGGACGGGGTGCCGGCATCCGACGACGACATCCTGGGTGAGCCCGGTGACGGCTGGCGGGTGATGCGCGAGGCGCTGGCGTTCGAACGCGTCGGCATCGCGCGCTACGCCCGCTGCGAGGCCCTGCTGGACCGCATGCAGACCGCGCTAGGCGATGACTGGGACCGGTTACCGGAATCGATCCGCAGCCGATGGGTGCGGGCGCTCGTCGATCTGCGGGTGGCCAGGCTGATGGCTTACCGCGCGGTGTCGCTGCAGGACGATCCGCAGGCCGGCGCCGCGGCCAGCGCCGCCCGCATCGCCACCACCACCTGCGATCAACTGGTCGCCGAGCTGCTCTTCGATGTGCTGGGACCCACGGCGCTGGACAGCGGCGCCACCGCCGCACTGCACGGCGCGGTCGACGACCATTGGCGCTATGCGCAGGCCGCCACCGTCGCCTCGGGCACCATCGAAGTCCAGCGCATGATGGTGGCCCGCGACGTGTTGGGAGAGCGCCGGTGAATACCGAACTGCCGCAGGATATCGCCGATTTCGCAGCGGTCGCCGCCAAGCGGCTGACCCGGTTGGGGGGGCCGCAGGCGGCACTGCGCGCCGAAACCGACGACACCGTCCGCCATGCGGCGCGCGACGCTCTGGCCGAACTCGGTGCATTCGACCTCGACGTGCGGTCGGGGACCGACGACCTGCTGGCTGCCGCGGTGTTGTGCCAGGTCGCCGGGGCGGTGGCATTGCCTTACCCGCTCGTCGAGGAACTGCTGGCGATCGACGGCGCCCGGCTGGCGCTGGTCGACCCCGCGGCTGCGCGCATCGACCACGGCGATCTGGCGGGCACCTGGATCGCCGCCGATCTGGACGGCAACAGCTACCACGCCCGGCCGGGAACCCGCGCGGGTGCCAAGCTCGGCCCCTTCCTGGTGCCGGCGACCTTGAGCGCGTGCGAGGGACCCGGCGAAACCGTGCCGGCCGCCGACGTTAACCTTCATCTCGTGCTGGGATCATGGCGGATTCTGGGGGCGGTGCAGCGGGCGCTGAACATCGTCACCGAGCATGTGCAGGCCCGGGTGCAGTTCGGCAAGCCGTTGGCGGACTTCCAGTCGGTCCGATTCGCCGTCGCGGATGCATCGGTCGGGGTGCGCGGACTGCACGAGCTGGCCAAGTACACCATCTGCCGACCGGAATCGGTTGCCATACGGACTCTTTCGGCGGACGCTCTGGTACTGCGGCTCAAGGCCGCCGAAACCGCACGGCAGGTGTTGCGCACTGCGCACCAACTGCTCGGGGCGCTGGGATTCTGTGACGAATCCGACGTCAGCGTGCTCGACCGGCATACCCAACCGCTGATCCGGTTGCCCGCGGGGCCGGAGGCGCTGAGCCTGCGGCTGATCGCCGATGTGCGCGAGGGACACTTCGAAACGCTGTTCAGCGAGCGGGCCTCGGCATGACCACCCAGCCCGCACCGTCGGATGCGCCCGTCAACCCGTTCGCCGACGGCGTCCCCTTCAGCACCAAGCTCCAGCAATTGGCCGAGCAGCAGCACGATGACCCGGCGGTGACGGTGGTCGCGCTGGACGGCAGCGCGGAAACGCTGACCTTCGGCGAACTCGACGCCCGCGCCAACCAATGGGGACGTGCACTGGCCGCCCGCGGTGCCGGGACCGGTTCCTTTGTCGCCATTGCCATTCCGAACTCGGTGCACCTGGTGCTGGCCACGCTGGGCTGCTGGAAGATCGGCGCCGTTCCGATCCCGATGCATTGGGATCTGCCCGAATGGGAACGTAACCGGGTGCGCGAAGTGATCGACCCGGTTGTCGTGGTCGACGACACCAGCCGGTGGGAACTCGACGCAGTGGCCGCGGCCGAATCCCAAAGCCCGCTGCCCACAGCCGTTTCCCCCACCGCGAACGGGATCTGCAGCAGCGGGTCCACCGGAGTGCCGAAGGTCATCCTCAACCTGGCGCCGTCGCTGTGGATTCCGCAGCAGGGTGAGCCGTTCCTGTCGAACTGGACACCGGTGGCCAAGCCGCAGCGGATCATGGTTCCGGCTCCCATGTATCACACCAACGGATTCGCGACCTTTCTGATGCTGCTGGGCGGCGACCGCCTGGTGATCCTCGAAAAGTTCGACGCGCCACTGTTTGTGGACACCATCGAGCGTTACCGGATCACCAATTTCACCGCCACCCCGACCATGCTGGCGCGGGTGGCAGCGCTGCCCGACATCCGGCAGCGCGACCTGTCCAGCGTCGTGTTCATCCTGCAAGGCGCCGCGGTCATGCCGCCGGCACTGTTGCGCACCTGGTTCGAATTGCTGAGCCCCGAGCAGATCATCACCGCCTACGGCATGACTGAGAATCTTGGACTCACGGCGCTACGCGGCGACGAGTGGCTGACGCACCCGGGCAGCGTGGGACGTGGTTTCCGCGACACCGAAATCCGGATTCTCGGCGCCGACAAGAAGCCGCTGGGACCGGGCGAGGAAGGCGACATCTACCTGCGGGCGGCGATGAGCGCAGGATACCGCTACCTGGGCGGCGCACCACCGCTGCCGTCCACCGACGACGGCTTCCGCTCCGCCGGCGACATCGGCCATCTCGACGAGGACGGTTTCCTGTACATCACCGACCGGCGCGCCGACATGATCGTCAGCGGTGGGGCCAACGTCTTCCCGGCGGAAGTGGAATCCGCCCTCTCCGGGCACCCCGACATCGCCGACGTCGTCGTCATCGGTCTGTCCGACGCGCAGTGGGGCCGCCGGGTGCACGCCGTCGTACAGGTATCGGCCCATGCCGGCGAGCCGCTGACCGAGCAGCAGGTGATCGATTACGCCAAGAGCCGTCTGGCCCCCTACAAGGTCCCCAAGACCGTCGAGTTCGTCGACGAGATGCCCCGCACCGCGGCGACGAAGGTGAATCGCTCGGCGCTGATCGCGGCGCGCGAGGGCGGTGACGCCGGTGTTCCGGTGAACCACACTGCCACTGACAGCTGCTAGGTGAAGGCCCGAGTGTCCAGGTAGAGCGGAAAGAACGTCTCCCACATGACCAGGCAGGCCAGGAACCACGCGATCGGCGTGTTCAGTTGGAGCGAGCCGTATGACGAGATGATCGGACGGCCGCGTCCGGCATGGGCTCTGGCGTCCACGAACACCCACGCCGCCATGGCGACGATGATCACGAGCAACTCGACGAGTGTTACGACCACGGCTTTCACGGCACCCCCTGCTCATTCCACGGCGTCCTGATGGCTATATCAGAGCGCCGCACCTCAGGCGCGGCATTGAATCCCCCCGGGCTCAGCCGCGCGACATCCGATCACTGCGTTTGGTATCGGCGAATCCGTCGGCGATAGACGCGGCCAGCTCGAGAAACGCCTGGCGGGTCCGGTTGGCCATCAGGTCCAGCACCACCTCGGACCCCTGTGCCAGGTGGTCGTCGAACGGGATGACATGGACCGACCGGATACGCGTCAGAAACTGGGCGGCCAGCTTGTCCAGATCCACCGACGCTTTGCCGGGGCGTGCGGCGCTGATCACCACCGTGGCGTTGGGGACCAGATGCCCCCGACCGTGATGCTCCAGCCAATCCAGGGTTGCGAACGCGCTGCGGGCGGCGTCGATGGCGGGCGAGGCGACCAACACGATCGCGTCGGCTTCATCGAGGACGGCCGACATCGCCGAATGCACCAGGCCGGTGCCGCAGTCGGTCAGGATCAGGTTGTAGAACCGCTGCAGCAGCCGAATCACCACGCGGTAGTCGGCGTCGGAGAACGCTTCCGAAGTCGCCGGATCACGCTCGGAGGCAAGGATTTCCAGCCGGCTCGTGCTCTGCGACGTGTGTCTGCGAATGTCGGAATACCGAAAGATGTTGTCGTCCAACAACAGGTCCCGCACTGTGGACCTACTCTGATCAGGCCCGCGCTGTGCCAGGGTGCCGAAGTCAGGGTTGGCGTCGACGGCGATGACGCGGTCGCCGCGGATGGCAGCGAAAGTGGACCCCAATCCGACGGTCGTCGTGGTCTTGCCGACACCGCCCTTCATCGACAACACCGCGATGCTGTAGTCGCCGCGCACCGGTTGACTCACCCGCGCCACCAGCTTCTGGCGCGTGTTCTCCAGTTCGGATTCGCCGGGGTTGAGACCGGTGAAGCGGTGCACCACCCTGCGCCAGCCGCGCTGCGGCAACGGCCGGGCGCGGCGCACCAGTCCGAGATCGGTGTGCGACGGGATGCGCGGGTCGGGAACGCCCGGCTGCGGAACCGGTGCGCTGGGGGCGGCGCGGGTGAACGGTGTCGCGACCGGCGGGGATGCGGGCGGCTGCAGCCTGGGGTCCGCGGAGGGTTGGGCCGGCTGTTGGGCGACGGCGGGCGGCGGTGCGGCCACCGGCGGCGGCACCGGCCGCCTGGGTAGTGGGGCCGGACGCACCGGCGGTGCCACCGGCGGCTCTGCGCCCGCAGCGGGCCGGCGCGGCGGACCCGGGCGCACCCGCGGCTGGGGCGGCAACCGGAAGACGGCCGTGCTCTGCGCCATCGGGCCGGGACGCGGCGGCGCTGGATCCGGCGCGGCCTCAGGCTCTGAGTGCGCCTTCGGTTCCGGTTCCGACAACTCGGTTTTCGACGACTCCGGTTCCGACGACTCCGGTTCCGACGGCTGCGGTTCCGACGACTCCGGCTCCGACACTTCCGGTTCTGCCGGCGGCGCGGGCGGCAAAGTCATCACCTTGGTGCCTGCCGACATCGGTCCCGGCGGCGCCTCGTCGACGTCCGATCCGTCGGATTCCTCCGCCAGCTTGGCCTGAATTGCTTGTACGGGGATGGGATTGGTGTCCGCGTCACTGCTGCGCTTGAACCCGGTCCTGGGTGCGTCGGATTGGCTCACTATCGCGTTCTCGAAGTCAGCTGGCCGGTGGACATGCCCAACACATTTCCCAGCGCAGCGCGCATGTCGCCGAGCTCGATGCGCATCAGTTCGGTCTCGTCGAGATCTTCGACGCTGACGTCCGGGCGCTCGCTGAGCCGGTACTCCCGCTCCTCCTCGGCCGCTTCGATCACGTTGCGGACGAACCGCCCGTTGCCCACCAGATCGACATCGCGGCGCAACTGCCCGGAGTCGTCGGCCGATTGACTGTCGTAGAGCACCGTGCAGGCGGTCACCAGTTCCTCGTAAGCAGGTTCGGTGAGCTCAGAGTCGCGGGTCTTGGCGATCAGCCGGCCGATGTCGCCCAGCTCGGTCGGGGTGTAGGAATTGAACCGGATCCGTTTGGTGAACCGCGAGGCCATCCCCTCGTTGGAGGCCAGGAAGCGGTCGATCTCTGCGTCGTAGCCGGCGATGATCACCACTAGCCGGTCGCGGTCGTTCTCCATCCGCGCCAACAGCGTGTCGACCGCCTCCCGGCCGAAGGCGTCGCCGCCGGCCAGCCCGGTCTGGATCAGCGTGTAGGCCTCGTCGATGAACAGCACGCCGTCCATCGCGGTGTCGATCAGCGCCGACGTCTTGATCGCCGTACTGCCCAGATGTTCTCCGACGAAATCGGCGCGCTTGGCTTCGACCACGGCGGGCGTCTTGAGCAGTCCCAATCCGCAGTAAACCTGGGCCACCACGCGAGCGATCGTGGTCTTGCCGGTTCCGGGTGGTCCGGTGAAGGCGAGGTGCAGGCTGCGCGCAGCCGCGTTGAGGCCCTTGCCTTCGCGGACCTTGGCCAGCTTGGCGGCCGACCGCAGCTTGGCCACCTGCAGCTTGACGTCGGTCAAACCGATCTGCCGGTCCAGCTCCTGCTGCGCCGCGCGCAGGTACTCGTTGCTGCGCTCGTTCATGCTCTCGACGTCGACTTCCCGGGCACTGCGGGCGGTGCCGGGATCCCACTTGTCCGTGCGGGAGTCGATGTCGTCTTTGCTGGTGATGATGAGCCGGAATTTGGGATCGTGCAGCGCCGACGCGTTGGCTTCGAATCCCGGCTCTTCGCTGTAGATCCGCTCGAAGATGACCCGGGCTTCGGCCTCCTTGCCCATCTCGCGCAGCGTGAGGCCCTTGCAGAATTCGGCGGCCCGGCCGGCAGCCGGAATCGGACCGTCGATCGCCTGGTCGAGGCGCCGGATGCCTTCACCGAACAAGCCCATCTGCGCGCACGCCGAACCGACCATCAGGTGTGCTCCAGCCGCGATGTAGTCGTCGCTGAACGAGGCCGAATTAGCCAGTGCGGCAAGCACATCGGGCCAGCGCTGGGTGGTGAAGTGCAGCACGGCCCGCACGTAGGCGCAGATCTCGGCGGAATCGGCGTCGCCGTCGGGCATGGATCGTCGCATG
The DNA here is from genome assembly GCF_059812965.1 of Mycobacterium sp. NGS29. Lineage (NCBI taxonomy): Bacteria > Bacillati > Actinomycetota > Actinomycetes > Mycobacteriales > Mycobacteriaceae > Mycobacterium > Mycobacterium sp. NGS29. The sequence goes on along the minus strand of NZ_JCALDR010000009.1, from coordinate 58,192 downwards.
GTGTCCAGCTCGTCGAGCACCCGCTCGGCCTCGTCGTAGTCCTTGCCGGCGATCATGCTGGCTGCGTAGCCCAGCCACACCTCGGTGAGCGTGCTCAGCGTGTAGTCCAGGTACAACCCGGTCTGGAAGCGGCCGGCCAGCGCGTGCCGGGGCAGCCCGAGGCGACGCTGCTCGCGGTACAGGTTGTCCTTGCTGGTGCGCCAGAGGTTGTAGATCACCTCGCTGCTGGTGTCACCGGCGGCGGCACGTCCCAACCACGCGTCGCTCATCTGCGGATCGTGCTCGGTGGCACGTGTGAACGCCAGGGCCGCGTACTGCACATCGCGGTCGACTTCCAGTCCGTTGACGGGAATGCCCAACGACAACACACCGGCGTCGAAGACGCGCTGGGCATCCCTGGTGCCAGGCATCTGCTTGATGTCCTTACTACTAGCGACTACGAGCTAGGCGAAAGTCGCGCGAATGAGACCGCTGCCGGTGGTGCGGATGACGGACCGCACAAATAAGCACAAAACGTCCTTTCCCCCACACCTGGCGATAGGAAGTTATTGTACCGATCTGACGGGTTTCAATATCGCGCCTAATGTGAGGACACGTGCCCCCGGAACATCCGCAACAGCGAGCGCGACCGGTTCGGTCTCGCACCGGCACCATCGCTGTCGTCACGACCGAACGCGGGCTCCCGACGGCGCTCAAGATCGACCGCAGTGAACTGGCCAGACCGCCGCAGGAGTTGGCCGGCGAGATCCTGGCGTTGTGCCAGCTGTCGGCACTGCGGTCTCAGGTGGCCTACCGACGCAGCCTGGTGGACAAGGGCTTCACCCCCTCGGTACTGCGCGAGATCGGTCTGCCGACCGAGGACGACCTGGCGCGCGCCGAGCTCGAGCTGTTCGGCGACGAGGACGACGACAACCCGACGACCTGGCTGAGGCCGGTATGACCAGCCTGGCCCAATCGGTGATCGCGCGGGCCATCAAGCAGCGCGACCTGTTGCAGTCGATGACCGAGCAGTCCAAGACGATTTCGGCGCGGGTGACCAGTCGCGACCGCGCGGTAAGCGCTGAAGTCAACGGCCTCGGCAGCTTGACCGGATTGTGGCTGGGACCCCCCGCCAGCCGGTTGGATCCCGATGCGCTGGCTTCACTCATCGTCGAGACCGCGCAGGCTGCAGCCAAGGTGGCCATGGAACGCTACAGCTTCTTGTTCAAGGAGTTCAGCACCCGCATGGACGAGCTGCAAAAGGCCCCGCTGGTGCGCAGTGACGGCACCGTCGTCGAATCGGATTAGCCCCCTTTACTGCGCTTATTGCACACGTGTGAATCGCGGGCGTGACGAGAGTCTGCTTAAAATTCGTGCGGTTTATAGCTGACCCGGGTGCTTATCGTGAAACGACCAGCGCTGGCGGACCGGGGACAGCGGGAAATGGGGGGAAGAGATGCCGACGCCATTCGAGATGCAGCCCGAGTTCATGGCAGTTCTCACCGACGCTCAGCAGGCCGCGAGCGCGGCGATCACCACGGCGTTCGGCGCCGTCACGCCCGCACAGATGAGTTCGTTCTCGATGGCGCTGGGCCCGATCGCAGTGGCGAACATGATCCCGGCAATGTTCGAGTCGACGGCGAACAACGTCGCCAGCGGCATGATGACTGCCGCCAAGCACGGATTGCTGGGCGCGGCGACGCACATTTCGCACGCCGCTCAGTCGAACGTCGACGGCACCGTCGAAGCCTAGGCGGCGCGCATGGGCACCACCGACCCGGCGCCGCCCGGCCAGGTCGATCCCGCGGACTTCGACCATCTGCCGGTGGTCAACCAGCTGGAGAACGACCTGCAGGCCTGGCTCAACCGTCCGGTGCAGGACATTCTGCATCAGTTCAATCTGGGTCAGCTCCCGCCCGGCGGCCCGCAGTTCCCCGACGAGGCGATCCCTGCTGACCTCACCGCAGCTCCCGGCGGCATGGGCAACAACTTTGCCGGCGGGCTGCTCAAACCCGTCACCGACATGCTCGGCACCCTGGGCCCGGGCCTGTTCCAGGGCCTGAATCCCACGCAGATGTTCGGCGGGATCAGCCAGGCCTTCCAACAGGCCGCCGGCGGGGTGCAGCAGGCGCTGGGCCAGATGATGGGCGGTGCCGGCGGCCAGGGCTGGTCCGGCGCCGGAGCCGGCGCCGCAGCCGCGAAGACCGGAGAAACCCTCGCCAACGGGGCGGCCGTTGCCGCGCAGGGCACTGCGCTGGGCGGCGAATACAGCGCCGCCGCCGCCAACGTCGCGCAAGGGCAAGCGCGCCTGCTGGAAATCCTGCAGCAGTGCCAGCACGAGCTCGAGGCACTCTCGGCCGGGTTGCCGTGGACCGCGCCGAACATGGTCGAGTCAGGTGCGCGAGCCAGCGCGCTGGCCACCGAAGCCATCACTGAGCTGGAGAGCACGCTGACCAGCCAGGCGGCCGCCACCACCGCGACCGGTGCTCCCGTCGCCGTCGCCCAGGGCCCGCAAATGGCGATGGGGATGCTCGCCCCGATGTTGTCGGTGGGGATGAGCATGATCGGTCCGGCGATGCAGATGGGCATGATGCCGCTGACGATCGGGATGCAGGCGGGCACTCAAGCGCTGCAGGCCGGGATGCAGGCCGGCACCGGGCTGGCCTCCAGCCTGGGGCAGGCAGCCCAAGGCACCGGTGGCGCTCCGGCTGCATCAGCGCTGGGGCACACCGGCCGGATGGTCGGTGCTCACCCCGGCGGTGGCGGCCACGGTGGCGGCGGCGTCGGCGCCACGAGCCCGGCCCGGGCCACGCCGTCTTCGCCCATGGTGCAGAACGACAACACCAACACCGCGGCCATGGCGCGCTCGCTGTCCGCCCGGCCGACCGCCGGCGCGGCCGGAGTGGGCGCCGCGGGCATGATGGCCCCCGGTGCTGCCGGCTACGGCGCCCAGGGGGGTAAGGCAGGCGCGGGCGGCAGCCACACCTCGGCCGCGTTCCTGCACACGACGGATCAGGGTGGAGAGATCGTTGGCGATCTCGGCACCGCCAGCCCTGCCGTGATCGGCGATCCGACCGCCCACCTCGACGACGACCCCGACATCAAACTTCGGATTTAGGAGCACAGAAATGAGCGACAACAATCGGCTGTCCATCCGACCTGACGAGCTGACCGAAGCCACCCGGCAACTCGATGAACTCGCCAACCGCATGCAGCGGGTGATGGACGCCGAGCGGCCCAACCTCACCGCTGTCACCTCGGGCCGCGACGAGGTCTCGCAGCGGGTGGCGCACACCCTCAATGAGGTGCTGGGGTCTTTCACCAAGGCATCCGACCAGGGCGCCAACGCGATCCACGAGGCGTCGGCGGCGTTGCGTTCGCACTCCGGCCGGATGGCCGAGGCGGACCTCGCCGACTGACCGACCCGTCGCTTGTAGCGGCGGCACTGAGCCACTGGAAGGGGGGCCGAGAGTATGGGATTCACCAATGTCGTCTGGGAAGCGCGCAGCACCGAGCAGCTTGCGCAGGATCTGACTGAGGGCCCCGGGCCGTCCTCGGTCGGCGAAGCCGGCGCCGCATGGATTCGGGTAGCCAACGAGTTCGCCAAGGTATCGGCCGATTACGACCGGTTGATCGAATCCTTCCAGGCGGCCTGGGAGAGCAGTACGTCCCAAGCCGTAGCGCGCAAACTCGAAGCCTTCGGGAAGTGGCTGCAGGCGGCCAGCCTGAGCGCCGCGGCGAACGGACGGCGCGCGGAAGAAGCTGCGGTGGCCAACACCGTCGCGATCCTGTCCATGCCCAGCGTCTCCGAAGCCGTGGAAGCCAAGGCGGCCCAGGACATGATGGCGTCGCTGTCGGCCTACAACGGCGCGATCCTGCAGGGCAGCTTCGCCGAGTTCGACGAGGCCGCGTCAGCACAGCAGGCGGATGCCGCCGCTGTGATGAATCGGTACGAGGAAGCCTGCGCCGAACTCGCCGAGCCCTGGGAGCAGCCGGTGCCTCCGCAGATCACCAATGGCGCCGCGCTGAAGTCCGAGAGGGAGGGCAGGTCCAAAGGCGGTTCCGGCAGCGGCGGTGGCGGTGGCGGCGCACCGAGGCAGCTGTCACCGATGCTGGCCAGTCCGGTCGCCCCGTCCAAAGACCCGGCGCAACTGCGCAAGACCACCTTCTCCGCCGATTCGTCCAGCAGCGGGATGGGGCGCGGCGGCGGGGGCTACGCCCCGATGGGCGCCGGCCGGCGGGACGGCAGCGGCCAGTCTTACGAATCGTTTCGCGAGGCCGGCGCCCTTGAGGGCGCCGGCGAGGCGGGTGCAAGTCTGTCCGACAGCGGCCAGTCGTGGCTGCCGGCCGCGCAGCAGAGCGACGCCCCGTTTACCGTCTCGCACGTCAGCTGGGGCCCCAACACTGCGATTTTCGACGACCTGGCGGCCCCCGAGCCACAGCACGCGGAGGGCTTCGCCGAAGAACCCGAACGGACCTTGCAGCAAGTCTCTGACCGGTGGGTCTCCCCGGCGGTCATCGGCGCCGAGCAGGAGGTGAGCCTGTGACCACCGCGGTGTTGTCCGGGTTCACCCTGACCGATGACGAACTGCAGGTCGTGGGAGCGCGAGTCGGGATTCAGGGTTTTCCGGCAGTCTTGGGAGTGCACCCCCGCTATGGCACCGTCGACGCACTGGACGCGGCGTTCGATGCCGCCACCCGCAGCCTCGCCGCCCGGGGCCTGATCCTGGACGGCAACGTCGATCCGGACCTGGTCCCACTGCTACGCGCGCTGCGCCGGCCGGAGCGGGAATTGGCGATGCGCCTGGTGACGCCCGACGGGATCGCCCGGGTGAGCGTGGTTCGCTGCGGCAACATCGGTGTGCTGGCCCGGCGGGTGGGCGATCAGATCACCCTGCGGCCGGCCGACGGCGCGGCAGACCAATCCTGGGCAGCCCGGGCCCTGCTCAGCGCGCTACCGCGAGCCGAGGCCGCGCAGCTGGTTCCGGTCGGCGCACCGACGGAGTCGATCAGCCGCAATCTCACCGGGACGCACGACGCCGCACAACTGGCCGACCGGGTGCGTGCCCTGGGTGCCGAACCGCGCACGGCCATGCTATTGGGCTCGGCACTGGCGTCGCGGATGGCGTTCGCCGAGATCGTCTACTACACGCTGTGCAGTGACCAGGACCGGATTTCTCGTCGGCCGGCTGCCGTCGCGGTGTTCTACACCAAACGAGGCCGGCTGGTGGGAGCACCCAGCGCCTCGCCGAGCGGCCAACTGTGGACGACGCTCAAGCCCGGATCGGACCACGCGATCGGGCAGGCGATCGGTCAACTTGTCGAGTTATCGGCGGACCAATGGGAGGCGTCATTGGCTTAGCGCGATACGTCCACGAAATAGAGCCACCGTGTCCTCGTTGGTGAGGGCACACGGAAAGGGAGAAACGTATGTCACATCCTTTTGAATTAACCGAAGACGCCGATCCGCACGTCAAGAATATCTTCGAACACCTGCAGTCCACCGACCAGCTGATGAAGAAGATGGACGACGAAGTCACGCAGATGGTGGGGCTGAACTGGCACGGCAACCAGGCCCAGAACTTCCACGGCCGGATGGTGGAGCATCTCGACCACATTCGCACCATTCAGCAGCAAACCGATGCCCTGGCCACTAGCTCCATGCAATACATCCAGGACCACCGCAACGTCGACGCGTAGAAAGTCAGGTAACAACTCATGGCATACGGCATCAAATACAATTTCGAGGCGAACTTCAGCACGTTGGACGCCATCCGGCAGATCACCTCGGATGCGGAGAACATGCGGACCGAGATCGACGGTCTCTTCAACGCGCTGACCTCAGGGCCCTACACCGGGCACGCACCGGAGGAGATCAACGCGCTGCGGGTGCGCTTCTCCAACGAGATGGACGAGATCATCCAGGACCTGCACGCCACTCAGGTTCGTGCCGTCGACCAGAACCAGCTGGTACAGGATCTCGACAACCAACAGGCCGCCAACATCCTCGGATGAGGCCGGAACAAGTCTAGAGGCTGAGGCCCGGGCTCGTCTTCGACGAGTCCGGGTTTCCACCGTTCGGGCGACAGGATCCACACACTTCCGGTCAAGTACGACGTCTCGACCACACGGCGCCCAGGTGCACTTTCGTGTTGTCGAATTCGCGAACAACGGACAGCAGAGTTTCCGGCGTTTGTCCGCCGGCGAGATCGCGCATCGCCTCCGGGCTGAATCGCTCGGCACGGGCGCGCTGCCATTCCGCCCACGCCTTCGACTGAGCCAGTACGCGGCGACCGCACACACCACGCCGGGACAGCTATGCCTGTTCCGGCGCGCCGCCCCGCAACCGCCCGAAGTTCTCAGATACCGACCCGGCAAGCTCCAGGTAGGCCTGCCTGGTCGCGGGCCGCAGCCGGTCGAAGTCGACGTCGGCCCCCTCGGCCAGATGAGGGTCGAACGGGATCAGATGAATCGACCGGCAGCGCGTCTGGAAGTGCTCGTACACCTTGTCCAGTTTGAGGGCCGCCGACCCGGGCCGGGAGGCACTGAGCACCACGTGCGCTTCCCGCACCAGCCCCGAATGCCCGTGCTGCACAAGCCAGTCCAACGTCGCCGAAGCACTGCGTGCGGCGTCGATGGCCGGCGAACTGACCAGCACGATGGTGTGCGCCAGATCCAGCACCGCCGACATCGCCGAATGCATGATGCCGGTGCCGCAGTCGGTCAGGATGATGTTGTAGAAGTGCCGCAGAATCTCCACCGTGCGTCGGTAGTCATCGGCGCCGAACACCTCTGAAACAGCTGGATCCTGTTCGCTGGCAAGCACTTCCAACCGGCTGGTGGCCATCAGGGTGTGATTGCGGACGTCGGCGTAGCGGTTGATGTTCGGATCCGACAACAGGTCACGCACGGTGGAGCGGGTCGACGCGTCGCCGACTCGTTCGCCCAGCGTGCCGCGGTCGGGATTGGCGTCCACGGCGATCACCCGGTCGTGGCGCACCGTCGCCAGTGCTGAACCCAGCCCGAACGTGGTGGTGGTCTTGCCGACTCCGCCCTTGATCGACAGCACAGCGATGCGGAAGTCGCCGACGATCGGCTGCCGAATCTCGGCAAGGAGATGTTCGTGCCGACGTTCCTTGCGCGACGCCCCCGGATTGACGTGCCCGGACGTGGCTTTGTGCACCGCGCGACGCCAGCCCGACGGCGGGGCGAACCGGTCCAGATTGGCCACCTCGGCCTCGTCGATGGGCGGCGGCGCGCGGAAAGGCTGATAGCTGGGCGGTGGGCCCACCGGCGGTTGAGGTCCGCGGGCCGGCGGCGGGCCCCCGGGGGCACGGGGCGGCGGGCCGGCGACCGGTCTCGCGGGCCGTTGGGGCGCGGCCGGCGGGAGGCGCTGACCCGGCGGAGGACCGGGCCACCACGGCGGCGGAAAGGGGCCGGGCGGTAGCGGAGGCGGAAACGGCGGCAGGGCGCCCCGCCGCGGCCGGGCGGGCGGTGTCGGCGGCGCCCGCGGTGCAGGCGGGGGTTCGGTTGACGCTGTTGTGTTTTCGACCACCTCAGTGCCCGACGTGGTGGAAATCGGCATCTGCCACGGCGGAAACTCCGGCTGACGCTCCGTCGAATCGGGTTCTGTGCCAGCTAGATTCGCTGCCGGTGCGGCAGTGTCGGATTCCGCGGGTCGCGCCTCGACTGTGGAGTCGGTCTGGGGCGCATCGCTTTGCGATGCCGACACCTCGGCCATCATGTCGGTCCAGTGCCATTCCGTGGGCGTAGGTTCGTCGACGGCAACCGGTTGTTGCGACTCCACTTCGGGCGCAGGGATTTTCGTCGGCAGCCACTCCTCGACACGTGCCGTAGCGTCAGCCGGGGGCACGCGGTCGTCCGGTTCTTCCGCCGCCGCTGACGAAAACTGAGCTCTCTTGGCCTGCATTTGCTCGAGTAGCGCTGCGGCCCGCAATTCGATTTCGTCGAGTGCACCGGCTTCGTCGGGCCTGGGCTCCTCGGGTGCCAACGACTCAGGAGTCGGCGACTCGAAACTCGCTTCCGTCGACGGCGCAGGCTCCCACCCATTCCCCGTCGACACTTCGACCGGCGGCTCGGGTTCTGACGGTTTGAGTCTCGCCGCGGATTCGGGCGCTTCGGTCCGCTGAGCTTGCCGGGAATGGCGACCGAAATGGGCGGACTCGTCAACCTGACTCACTGCGGGGGGCGGCGAGGACGCTGGATCCGTCGGCGGCGGTGCGGGCACCGGTTCGGTCGGCACCGCGGCTGTGTCCGACGCAGCCTCACCGGGACGGCCGGCCTGCACGCGGTCACGCCGCACCGCCACCCGCCTGGTCTGCTGCTCGGCCGGCTCCGGCGCGGGGGCGGGTGGGTGCGCGACGTCCGGTTCGGTTCCAGAAGCAGGGACCGGATCAAACCTCGGCGGGGCGGCCGCGGGCGGTGACGGCGTGCGTTGTTCGACGGCGGGCACGTCCGTCTTCGACGAGCCGTGGCCATTCCCATCCGCCTTGTCTTCGGCCGGGTCCCTGCGCTTCGTCTTGTCCCGGTCGCGCTCTTCGCGACCGATCGGCACGCGCCGCCGCTGGGTCTCGCCGGTCAGCCACGGGGGATGCGCCAGTGACCCGCGTTCGTCGTCAGCAGGCGTTTGCCTGGGCGATTGTTTCGACACTGTCCTCCCCCTTCCTCTCGCAAATTCGATTCCGCGCCGTTCTCAATCCTACGTAGCGCGAAACGGTTAATTCAGGTCGAGATTCCCACAGCTTCGCGCGCCGCACGAATGGCGATTCGTCAATTCGCCAGGTCGGTGCGCCGGGAGTCAGCCGACCTCAACTCACGACGGCGTCTTGCCACGGACAGCGCCACTGCCACTGCGGCCAACGCCACCGCGCCGACGGTGACCGACAGCACGATGATCTGCGCACGTTGACTGCTCGGGTCACGGCGCGGTCGCCCGGCGATAGGCCGCGCCGCTTCGGGGTTGGGCATCTCGCTTGGCGTCGGCAGCCGATAGGTCAACGCTGCGACGGGGTCGATCACGCCGTATCCGGTGGCCTCGTTGGGGCCCGCACCCGGAGTGTGGGCGGTCCGCTTGATCAGATCGATGATCTGGCCGGCGTTCAGCTCAGGGAACCGGGACCGAAGCAAGGCCACCAGACCCGAGACGAAGGGGGCCGCGAAACTCGTGCCATTGATGGGCGCCAAACCCTGCTGACCCATGACAGCGTTGATCAACCCGGGGCCGTTGGAGTCCAGCGAGATGATTCGTTCCCCCGGTGCCGCCACACCGACCCACGGACCGCGCAGGCTGAAGTCGGCCGGCTCGCCGGATGTCGTCAGCGCGCCGACGGTCAACACGTAGTCGCTGAACCAGGCGGGACTGGCAACGGTCCGCACCGAATCCCAGCCACTCTTCAACGGCATGTTCGGATCGGGCATGGCGTTTTGGATCTTGCAGAGGCCCTGGCTGTTGAAGTTGCCCGCCGCGGCCACCACCACCACGTTGCGCTCGAACGCATAACGAACCGCGCGGCCGAGTTGGACGTCGTCGAGGCCGCCTCCTACCGGGCCGCACGCCACTTCCGACAGGTTGATGACGGTCGCGCCCAGGTTGACCGCGCGGGTGATCGCGTAGGCCAATGTCAGGGTGTTGCCGTACCCGGGCGAGATGGCGTTGGGGTCGTTGGTCTGCCCAGAGCCGCCCTCCCTGACGCCGTAGACGGTGCTGTTCTGCCGGATCGACAGGATGGTCGCCTCCGGCGCCAGGCCCGCGAAGCTGTCGGCGGGACTGGGGACCGCCGCAATGATGCCTGCCACCAGCGTGCCGTGCGCGTCGCAGTCCTGCAGCCCGTCGGTGTTCGACACGTAGTCGCCGCCGCCCTCCACGGCCGGCAGCCGCGGATGCCGATTCACGCCGGTGTCGATCACGGCGACCTTCTGTCCGGCGCCGCGGGCGAACCGCCACGCATCGGGGTAGTTCAGCATGGCTTCGGCGCTGGTCTGCAAGGTGAAGTCGGTCTGGGGCAGCACCCCGGTGGGGACTCCGCAAATCGCCTTGAGATCTGTCGGCTCGACGGGTCCCAGCGGTCCGTTCGGCGGCGGCCCCGGCTCCACCACCGGCGGGCGGATCGCCTGCGCCGCTGCGGGGTTCAGCGCCGCGATCAACAGCAGCGCGCCCAGCACCGCGGCCCCGCGCCTCATCAGAATCCCAACCGCTGGTAGACGCCCACCACCCACAGCGCCAGCGGAATCAGCGAACCCACGGCCAGGTAATCCAGGTAGGCCAGCAACGTCGCCACCCGGGAAAACGGACCACTGCCGGACTTTTTCAAGCCGGACAGGGCGCCGCCCAGCGCAACGGCCAGCAGCACGCCGAGCGCGACCTCCGGCATCGGCCGAGTTCCGCCTTGCGCCGTCACACACGTGCCGATCACCAGGGCTACTGCGGGCACGGCCAGCGCAGCACGCTCGAACCCAGTGGCATAGACCCGGCTGCGCAACGCCAACACCGCCGCACCGGCCAGCGCGAAGACGAACTCCGGCCAGTCCGCTGTCGGCCCGCCCCGCACCAGCAGGAGCACGTAAACCATTGCCGCGGAGGCGAACCCACTCAACAGTGCGGCGCGCGTGACAGCCGCCGACTTCGCTCTGGTCCACACCTGCTCGGCTGTGGGCATCATGGTGCCCGAATCGCCCGTCATCGGCGCGGACGGCTCGAAAGGATTCTGGAAATCCCAGTCCTCGCGGTTGGTTTCGACGGCCACGGTAGGCGTCTCGAACCGGTCCAACCGCGTCGTCAGCCGCTGCACACTCAGGCACATCAGGATCGCCGCCACCGCAGCGACCACGAAGACGATGTCGCCGCGGACGTGCGACGCACGCACCGCCAGCGCGACCCCCACCACACCGAAGAGCAACCCGACCGCGACGTACGCCCAGTGGCCGGTGCCGATGATCCGGTCGTACCCGAGGCAGCACACCAGCACCGTCCCGCAGGCACCGGCCAGCCCGTAGTCGCCGTACCGGGCCAGCAGCGCGAAGGCGATCCCGACGGTAATCGGGATCGCCGCCCACCCGAGCGCGCCAGCGACATCGTCCAGGCCGTAGGAGCGGTGCGCCAGGGTGGCCCCGCCGACCAGCGTCAGAGCGACGGCCGCGGCCAGCACGACGATCACACTGCGGTTGGCCGCGGCGACCGGGCCCACCACGCAGTAGGTGATGGCCAGCGCTGCGAGCTGCAGTCCGACGAACGACATCCAGCGCGCCGATCCCGCTCCCCAGGCGGCGTGGGCGGTCTTGTTCAACCGCCCGACGGCGTCCACCACGTCGTCGTAGAGGACCGGCGGCGACAGCGCCCGACGAGCGGACAGCCGCAACAGATCGCCACTGACGACACCGGCGTCGCGCAACGTCTGGGCGGGTTGTAACACCGTGCCGCCGTCGAATCGGCTCAGCACCCAGAATGTCCGGCGCTCGTCCTTGGCCGCCGCGTCCCCGTCCTGTTCCTTGTCCCGGGAGCCGATCAGCCGCGCCAGATCCGCGACGAACCCCGATACCGGCACATCCAGTGGCAGTGCGATGTCCAGTTGCGTCCGCCCCCCGAACACCGAGACGCGGATGTGCTCGGGCGCGGCCGACACCACCCGCAGTTGTCTGAGTTCGCTGACGCCGGTCACAGGTCCGGCATCCTGGAAAGCTGGATCACGCCACTCTTGGTGGACCGGGAGACCAGCATGCCGCGACCCGGCGGCATCTCGGTGGCCCGATAGCCGAACAGCGCCCCTTCGTCCTTGGTGCCGCTCATCACCAATCCGTTGCACGACAAATCCTTGAGCCGTCCGATGAACTGGTCCATCATGGCCCGTCCCGCTCCGCCGATCCGGCGGGTGACCGCCACCCGCAAGCCGATATCGCGTGCCTGGGGCAGGAATTCGGCCAGGGGACTGAGCGGGCTGCTCATCGGTCCGGTGGCGACGAGGTCGTAGTCGTCGACCATCACGAAGATGTCCGGGCCCGACCACCACGAGCGTTCTCTGAGTTGCTGCTGGGTGATGTCGCTGGGCGGCAGCCGATCCTGGAGGGTCGCGGCCAGTGCGGTCATCAACTCGGCGCAGGATTGCGATGCGGTGGCGTATCCCCCCAGGTACTCGTTGGCCACCACACCGAGCATCGAGCGGCGGTAGTCGACCAGGACGATCTTGCACTGGTCGGGCGTGGTGTTCTCCATCAGCCCGGTCGCGATGTTGCACAGCAGACTGGTCTTGCCGCATTCGACGTCGCCGAACGCCACCAGGTGCGGCTGGGATTCGAAATCCAAAACGACAGGCGCCAATTCGGCTTCGTTGATGCCGATGGCGACACGTGCGGCGTCCAGCATTCCGGCCGATCGCGCCGCCCGCACCACAGCAGCACGATCCAGGTTGTGCGGCAGCATCCGCACCCGCGGCGCCTGCCGGTTGCCATAGTGCGCGCGCATCGCGTTGACCGCACTCGACACGCCTTCGGGCAGATCCTCGACCCCCGAACTGGAGTCCAGCCGCGGCAACGCAATCAGGATGTGCAACCGCTCGTGACTGATACCCCGGCCCGGCCGGCCGACCGGGATCAGCTCGTTGAACCGGCGGCCCACGTCGCTGTCCAGCGCATCACCCAGCTTCAACTCGATGCGGGTGCCGAGCATGTCCTTGACCGCCGAACGCATCTCCATCCACCGGGTCGCCGAGATGACCAAATGCACACCATATGAAAGACCTTGCACTGCAAGCGAATTCAGTGTTGGTTCCAGCATCTCGAAATCGCTTCGGATCGACGCCCAGCCGTCGATCACCAGGAACACATCGCCGAACCTGTCCTGGCTCAACGGATCGGCGGCGGCGACCTCCGGCGGCAGGGCCGCCAAATGCGCCTTGCGGGCTCGGAAGTCTCGCATCGACTCGATACCCAGGTCGCGGAACCGCGACTCGCGCGCGCGCAGCACGCCGGACACCTCGGCCACCGTGCGACGGATCGCGTCGGCATCCATCCGGCCGGCCACCCCGCCGACGTGCGGCAGATTGGCCAGACTGCTCAGCGTCCCACCGCCGAAGTCCAGACAGAAGAACTGCACCTGCTCGGGGGTGTGCGTGGCGGCCGCCGACATGATCAGAGTGCGCAGCGCGGTGGACTTACCCGACTGCGGCCCGCCGACCACCGCGACGTTTCCCTGGGCGCCGGACAGGTCGACCATCAACACGTCGCGGCGCTGGTCGTAGGGTCGGTCGACCACCCCCACGGGCAGCCACAACCGGCCGTCCAAATTCTCCGGAGCCGACCAGTTGGCGTCCGCCAGCAGCTGGTTGACCGCCGGGCTTTCGTCCAGGGGCGGCAGCCACACTTCGTGGGCCGGCCGGCCGTGGCCCCGCAGCCGCGACACCACCACGTCGAGCAGGGTGATCTTGCTCGGAGACATCGGCTTGGCTTCGGCAATTTCCGGATCCGCCGTCGGGGTGACCGACACCTCCTTCTTGACCGGGGTGGCGGTGAACAGTTTCGGCGCCAGCGCGCCCAGCTGCCTGCCGCGACCGGTCTGCGCCCGGCGGGGCCGCACGTAGTCCCCGGAGACATAGCAGGTGTTGAACCGAATCGGTTCGGACGCATCGCATTTGAGGAAGGCCGAGCCCGGCACGCTGGGCAGGTGGTAGGCGTCCGGCACGCCGAGAACGCTGCGCGACTCGCCGGCAGAGAATGTCTTCAGGCCGATCCGGTAGGACAGGTGCGAATCCAGCCCGCGCAGCTTTCCTTCCTCGAGTCGCTGCGAAGCCAGCAGCAGGTGTACGTGCAGCGACCGGCCCAGTCGGCCGATCATCACGAACAGCTCAGCGAAATCCGGCTTCTGGGAGAGCAATTCGGAGAATTCGTCGACGATGATGAACAGTGCCGGGAGCGGTTCGAGTTCGGCGCCACCGGCTCTGGCCCGTTCGTATTCGTTGACGTTGGGGAAGTTGCCGGCCGATCGCAGCAGCTCCTGACGGCGGTTCAGCTCTCCGGCCAGCGCATCGCGCATCCGGTCCACCAGGATCAGTTCGTCCTCGAGGTTGGTGATGATCGCCGCGATGTGCGGCACCCCATCTAGTCCGAGAAACGTTGCGCCACCTTTGAAGTCGACCAGCACCATATTGAGCACGTCGGGTGAGTGCGAGGTGATCATCGATAACACCAGGGTGCGCAGGAACTCCGACTTGCCCGAACCGGTGGCGCCGATACACAGGCCGTGCGGGCCCATCCCGGACTCGGCGGACTCCTTGATGTCCAATTCCAGCGGCTGACCGTTGGGCGTGTAACCGATCGGCACCCGCAGCCGTTCCCGTGGTGAGCGTTTGCGCCAGACCTGCTCAGGCACGATTTCGGCGGCGTCGGGAATCTTCAGCAGCGCCATCAGTCCCGGGTCGGTGGCCCGCGCATCGGCCTCCAGATTCACGATGTGGGCGGCACTGGCCAGGCGGTAGCGGCCGATCCGGCGCGCCGTCGCCTCGGCTTCGGCGACGGTGATCGTGTCCGGTGTGGCGAACCGTTCGACGCCGACCGCGGTGCTCGCACCGACGCTCTCCCCGTCGGCGTCCCGGTCCACCACCAGCGCCAGGCCGCGCCGGTTGGCCGCCGCGTCCGAGCCGTTCAGGTCGAGCAGGGTGACACTGTCCAACCCGGCATCGGTGACCAGGCGCTCGGTCCCGGTGATGTAACCGTCGTCGATCACCACTACCAGTTGTCGCAGACCCTTGGTCGGCTCGGCGTTGCGGCTGAATCTGCCCCGCTCCCCCAGGTCCGCGGACAGCGAGCGCTCCAGCAGTTCCAGGCTGGGAAACAGCAGGCGCATCGGGCCCATCCCGTCCCGCGCGGTGGCGTGCTGCGCATGTGGCAGCCACTTGACCCAACTCCAGTTCTCGCCGTCGGGGTTGGCGGTGACCACCGCGACCTGAACCTGGTCGGGGCCGTGGAAGGCACACAGCTCCAACACCATGGACCGCACCAGCTGCCGGGCCAGCTTGCGGTCGCCGCCGAAGGTGATGGAGGGGAAAGCCCGCAGGGACACCGCCGTGGGCAGGGCGTGCACCACCGAGTGGGTCTTGACGAAACGGCGCAGCGCCACCGTCGACACCGGTTCGAGATCCTCGGGCGGCCCGGTTTCCGGTGCCAGCAATCGGGTGGCCAATCGGTGGGTGCCGATGCCCACCCGGACATGGCACCAGTCGTTGTCGGTGATCCGCCGTTCCCACATCCGCCGGGTGCCGGCCACGTCGGCCAGCGCCCGCGGGTCGGGGTGCGACCACTCCAGGGCGGCGCGCTGACCCTCGCCGGTTTGCTCGGCGTCGTCACGCAGGTTGGCCAGGTAGCTGAAGTAGTCCTTGCGCTCCTCGTTGAGTTCGGCCGCCGCTTTACCGGTGCGGCCGCCGCCGCCCATGAACATGCCGGCCATCGACATGATCATCATCATCGGGAAGATCAGGAACATCGGATTACGCGTCAGATCCCGGCCCCCGACGGTCACCATCAGCGCGATCATCCCGACCACCGCGACGATCATCACCAACGGCAGCAACTTCGTGAGCAGGTTGCCGGGGATCACCCGGGGCACCTCCGGCGGCGCCTGCAGGTTGACTTCCCCGCCCGGCATCCGCGGTGGCGACACCCGCAATCGGCGCACGAAACCCTGCGTACTCAAACGGTCTTTCCCCGAACTTCCCGAAACTTTTAACCGGCTTACCGAAATAGGCTTGAGACGTCCAAAGGTATGGTCACCAGCGAGTGACACCACCCGCAGGAGGCCCGACAGCGATGACTCTACCGCCGTCGCTGTCAGAATTAGACGCCGAATCGGAGGCCGAGCCCACGCTCAGCCGCGTCACGCTCGTGGTCGGTGACCTGCGGTTGGACTTCGGTCTGCCGGCCAATACCAGCATCAGCGCGTTCATCGACGACGTCATCGACATCGCCAACGAGCAAATCGCCGCGCACCCCGCCTCGGACACCGGACTCGAACAGGTCGTCTTCGACACGACCGAGGGAAAGTGGACCCTGGCGCGCCTCGGAGACGACGCGATCGACCCCAGCCGGTCCCTGTCCGAGGCCAATATCTACGACGGGGAGCTGCTGGCCATCCGGGAGATCGACCAGCCGCAGCGCCCGATGTTGTTCGACGACGTCGCGGACGCCGACGAGCAGGCCCGGAATCCGTTCACCGCCTGGTCCGCCCGCGATGCGCGGCCGATCACCTTTTTCGGGGTGGGCCTGACCGCCGCCGCAGCCGTCGCATTCCTGCTGCCACGCCACGCCGAACGGATCTATGTCCCGGCGACCGCGCTCGGTATCGGGGTGCTGACAGTGATCCTCGCGTGCGTGATCGCGCACCGTTCGGGGCGTTCGGAGTGGGTGGCCGCGGTGGCCACGCCGCTGCTGTTCGGCGGCGCGCTGTATGTGGTACCGGACGGCTTCGGGGTGACATCGCTGCCGATGGCTTTCGCGCTGACGGGCCTGGCGTCGCTGCTGATCCTGCTGGTGACCGGCCGGGGCCGCACCCTGCACACCGCGGTGATCGCGCTCGCGGTGATCGGTGGCGCGGCCGCCGCGGTTGCGCTGCTGTGGAATCCGCCGCCCCGCGCGATCGGCGCGGTGCTGGCCACGGTGTCGGTGATCGTCGTCTACCTGTCCCCCCGGGTGACGATCCTGCTGGCCAAACTCCCGGTGCCCCGGGTGCCGACGGCCGGGGAACCACTCGACGACATCGAAACCCAGGGTGGGACCACCGTGGAGGGCGTCAACGCCGTCGGCAAACAGGTCATCCCGACCGAGGAGGGCATGACCCTGCGGGTGCGCCGGGCCAGCCAGTACCTGACCGGCATCCTGATCGCCGCCGCGCTCACCGCGACCGTCGGCTGCTACCTGGCGGTCGACGTCAGCAACGGATTCTATTGGCAGGGAACAGCTTTCGCTTCCGCCGTGGCCACCGTACTGTGTTTGCGGGGCCGCAGCCATCACGATCTGGTGCAGTCCGCCACGTTGATCGGCGCGGGCCTGTCGATCGCGTTGCTGACGATCGTCAAGATGGCGGTCGGCCTGGACGGTTGGGAATTGGACGCGACGCTGGCGTTGGTGATCCTGATGGTGCTGCTCGTGGCCTGCGGCATCGTCGCGCCCAGGTTGGAGTTCTCCCCGGTGATGCGCCGCCAGGTCGAGATTCTGGAGTACCTGGCCATCGTGATGGTGTTCCCGCTGTGCTGCTGGATCGTGCGACTGTACGCGGTGTTTCGCGAACTGCGGCTCTGATCGCTCAGGACTTCGGCTGCTCGACCTTGGACCCGCGCGGGTCGGCGGCCATCCCGTCGTGTGCCACCAGCGCCGCTTCCTGCGAGAGTTCCGGACCGGCCGGCAGCAGGGCCACGACCGGCCACGGCGCGAACTGCGGCACCTCGGCGTCGAGGCGCGCGTCGTGCACCCCGGTGACGCCCAGCGCCGCGGCCGTCGGCAGATCCTTGAGGTGATAGCGCACGCCGGAATCGGAGATGTAGAACAGCTGCCCCATCGCCCGGCTGTCCACCTCGCCGCCGGTGGTCTGGACATACTCACCGGTGCCCGGCTTGATGTACACCGAGTCGACGCCTGGACCGTTGCCGTCGGCGGTGGCCAGGCTGACGGGTTGCGCCCCCTCCGGAATCGGGAGGCGATGCCCGATGAGCAGGTGCACTGCTGCCTGGGCGGCGGAGTTACCGCGCTCCCACGCCATGCACACCACCCGGTCGGGTTCAGCGTCCACGATCTGCGGCGACACACTCGGGTAATGGTCCAACGGCAGCGTGTGCACAATTGGCAGTTGACTCACCACCGCCGGCGACACCTCATGATTCCCTTGTGCCGCAACATCATTGGGATTGCTGTACCGGATGATGTCGGCGGCCGCCGATGAGATCGGCTGCAGGCCGTCGGCCAGCACCACATAGAGTTGCTCGCCCCGCGAGTCGACTGTTTTGACGATCGAGCCCACCGGGTAGGTGGGGAAACCCGGGACGACGCTGCCCGCGCCCTCGATCGTCACCGACCGGATCGGCGCAACCAATGGGAAGGTGTTCAGCAACGCGACCGAGATGGGACGTACCTGCGCACGCTGCAGGTGCAGGGCGTTGATCACGACGGAGTCCGAGGGATCGATGACCGCGCGCACGCCGTCGAAGACGAGGTAGACGGTGTCCCCGGAGCGGACGAGCAGCATCTGGGAGGTCGATGCCCGGCGGATGTCGTCGTCGAGGGTGAGGTCACCGGCGACGACCGCGGTCTGCACGCTGGCCAGTCCGACGTTCTTGGACACGTCCGGAGTGGTGACCGCGTCGCACACCGTCCACCGCGACGTGCGCAGGTCCGCGCCGGCGTGAATTCCGTTGGGCGCTCCGATGATTCCGACCATCGGTCCACGCGGCAACTTGTTGAGCCATTTGTCGCTGACCGACTTGGCGGGATCCGGTTTACCCGTGATCAACCGCGCGGAGGCCAGATTCAGCACCGGATGCAGGCGATCGCCGATGCGGACATACAACCCGCCGTTGGTGCTCAGCAGAATCTGGGCATCGCCGATGTTGGGCGACGGCTTGAAGAAGGCCAGCACCCCGGCGGCCCCGGTGATCAGCACCGCGATCACCAGACCTACCAGCAGCGAACGGATCTGCCCGCGCATCGGGTCGTGGATCATCCGGGAGTCGGCGCGGATCAGCGCGTGCTCGAGTCGGCGAATCAGGAATCGATAGCCGTTGACCTGCGCGCGCGTCGTCACTTGCGCAGGCATGTTCACCCCCATCAGCGTCGGGCAAGCACCGAGCGTGGATAGCGTATAACGCCGTCACCAGCTAAAGCCGCGCGGATTTCCGCCCGCAACACTGGATAGGATCCGACTGTGCCGCGTCGTGCAGGGACGCGCCCGGACCCGGGTGCGCCGTCGGAGCCGAACGAACTGCGGTCGACGATCGACATCGGCGCGCAGCGCTTCCTGCCGTTGCCCGACCTGCTGGTGCTGCAGCTGCTGATCGCCGCTGGGACGGTGACCGCACCGGCGCTCGGGCTCCCCGGCTGGCAGGGCAGTCTGGCCGGGCTTGCGGTGGCGCTGATCGTGGTGCTGCGCTTGCGCGGCACCACGTTGCCGCGGTTGCTGGCCCTGCGGGCCGGCTTCTGGCGACAACGGCGGCAACGGGCCCGGCGGACGAATCATGGGGCCCCCTTCGATGTCCCCGGTGCCGAGGGTGCACTGATCGGATTCCGTTGGGACGGCAGCACTTTGATGTCGTTGCTGAAGATCGAAGAGAACCCGCAGGCCATGACCATCATGGAGCCGGGCACCACGGTGTCCGGGGAGACCGTGCCGGTGCGGGCGCTGGTGGACTGTCTGCAGCAGTTCGACATCACCCTGGACTCCATCGACGTGCTCAGCCAAGGCGCCCGATCCCAGGGCCACAGCCAGGTGGCCGCGGTGTACGACGCCGTGCTGGGTCCGCTGCCGGCGATCGCCCAGCGCCACGTGTGGATCGCGATCCGGTTCGACCCCTCCCGGTGTGCCGACGCGGTGCGCCGCCGTGGCGGCGGACGGGACGGGATCCTGCGTGCGGCCACCACCGCCACCCGCCGCGTGGCCAACCGACTGACCGAGGGCGGCCTGCGCACCCGGGTGCTGACAGCCGCCGAGATCGGTCAGGCGACCAATCAGCTCACCGACGGGGTGGACCTGGTCACCGTGGAAGAAACCTGGCGGACCTGCCGCGAAGGCCGGTTCCGGTTGCGCAGTTTCGCGATCAAGCCGGACATGTTGACCACGGCGGGACTCGGACTGCTGTGGACCATTCCCAGCTACTCGACCACCATGAGCCTGTCGTTTCGGCGCGAGCATCCGAGCGGTCCGGTCGCGATCCGCGGATTGGCACGCTTCGACACCCACGGCAGGGCCCGGATCAACCTGCGCGGACTGACCCATCTGCGGGGCAGGCAGTATGCGGCACTGGCGGCGAGCCTCCCGGTGCCAGCGCCGCGGCAGCCGATCGCCAAGTGGGCCTACTCCGGCACGGACCCGGACCGGGACTTCGCCTCACTCTGCGTACCGGCCTCCGGTTGCGGGCAGGTGATCGGAGCCGACGAGGACGGCCGGGCGGTGGCGCTGGCGCTGTTCGGTCCGCAGATCCGGCGCGTGGAGATCGCCGGCACCTTGCACCTGGCCCAGCAGGTGGTGTTGCGGTCGCTGGCGCTGGGCGCGCACGTGTTGGTGCATACGCGGCGTCCGGCGCTGTGGCGCACCATGGTTGACGAGGTGGACGATCACGACCTGCTGTGGGTCGCCGACTTCAACCGGGGTTCCATGCAGGCCGGAGCCGACCGCAATTATTCGGTGGAGATGTTCGACGGGGTGACCGAGCAGTCCGTGCGGGTCGGCGTGACCGCGATCGTGGTGATGTCTCCCGGGGCTGCCGTGACGGCCAACGCCGACGTCGCGCTGGAACTGCTGGATCTGCGGACCGACACAGTGCAGGTCAGCACCCGCGCGGGCGCGTCGGTGGTCACCATGGTCGCGACCGACGAGGAGATGCGTTACCTGAAAGCGTCTTTCGCCGCCGAGGACTAGAACCGCGGTCCGCGGTGCCGTTTTGCACCGCTGCGGTGCGCTAGCGTAAATCGAGGTCACCCCGGATCGGGGCAGTTCAAAGGAGTGATCATGTCGTACCCCTCGGGCGGTTACCACGCGCCGGAGCAACCGGGCGCATCCAGCGATTACTCGCAGTGGGTCGCCGAACCGGAAACCGGCGCCAAGATGTCGCACCGCGCGCTGTCGCTGGCCGTCGCGGTGCTGGGTCTGTGTTCCTACCTGGTCAGTTTCGGGCCGATGCTCGGCGTCGGTGGCATCGACTGGGACGTCCGGTTTCCCGCCCTGGCCGGCCTGTTGGCGGCATTCGGGCTGCTTCCCCGGCAGACGCCGGCCGCGAAGTGGGTGGCAGCGCTGGCCGGGATGGGGTTCTTGGACGCCTTATCACGCGGAGTCGTGGTGCCCGACGGCGTCGAACCGGGTTGGGCGCTGTGGGTGGTGGTGGTGCTGAACGCGGCGCAGACGGCCGTCGCGGTGGGCGCCGTGCTGAACCAGCCGGCCCAGGCCGACCCGCAGCAGGCGTGGTACGCGGCCTACGCCGAGCAATATGCGCAGGCCGCGGCGCAGTACTACGGGCAGTATGCGCACGAGGACGACGGTGCGGCCGAATACCAGAACGGCTCCGGGCAGGCCCATCAGGTGCAGCCCGCGTCGGCCACCGAATCGCGGCGGGCCGCGCAGAGCGCCAGCTATGCGGAATTCTTCGGCGGCCCGGCCACTGCGCCGACCGGTGCGTCGTCGACCGCGCCGGTCGCGCCGTCCTCGGGACTGCCCAACGTCGGCCACTCCCCGCAACCCGCGCAACAGCAGACAGTGGCCTTCGAGACCGGCTACCGCAGCTCGCCGTAGTAACTGCTCAGCTGACGGAGAGCTGCCCGATCAGGGTGGTGAGCACGGCCGCGACATCGTCGGGAACGGGGCGCTCGGCCTCGGCGTCGGCCAGGACCGAAGCCGGCAGGCCCGCGGCAGCCGCAGCTTCTTCCAGGCTGAGTTCGGCGCGGTGCCGCGCGCCGTACAGGCGCTGGCCCAGCGTGGCGTTCGGCGAACGCGCGGCCCGGTCCATCACGTCGTTGTAGGCCCGCCGGACGGTACTCAACGCCAGTACCACCGACGGGGTGCCCTTGGTGTTGCGGGCCGCATTGGCCGCGAGGTTCTCCAGCTTGCGCAGGTCGGCGAGGATCTGCGTGACTCTCGGCGCGAACGCCGGGTCGGCCGGGTCGGGCAGCTCGGCGGTGGCCGTGCTGATGGTGTGCATGGCCAGTTCGACGGCCTCGGCCAGCAACGGAGCCCGCACGGTGTCGGTGAGCACCTCGGTGGATTCCTCGGCACCCGAAGGGACTTTGCTGGGGACGGTGGCCGGCGCCGCGATGGGCAGCACCGCCGAGCCGCTGCGAATGCGGGCGATGGTGCCCGGGCTCCATTGCAGGGCCTTCTCCAGCTTCGCCAGCGTGGCTCGCCGCGGCCAACTGCGGCCCTTCTCGAAAGCGATCAGCGTGCCGGCGTTGATGATCTTGTCTTTGGCCAGGCCGCGCTGGGTGATCTCGAGTTCGTTGCGCCGCGCCGCGACGGCCTGACCCGCGCGCGCCACGCCGGGATCGTCGGCCTCCCACCACTGATCTTCGTCGGCGTCGGGCAGCTCGATCACGGTGGTGATGTCCCGGGCTGTGTCGGGCACCGAACCGGGTGACAGGGTCACCGGGAAGCCTTGGGGATTGGCCAGATGGATGGTGGTGGTATCGGTCACCTGCACCGAGCTGCGCCGCACGCCGTCGAGGTACATGCCGTTGGTGCTGGTGTCGATCGCCTGCCAGCCATCGTGATGTGGTTCGAGGCGCAGGTGCCACCGGGAGATCCGGTCGTCGGGGAGACGAATGGTGGCCGAGGCGTCTCGACCGATGACGGCGACACCGGCCGACGGGTCCAGCATGTGCTCCTCGTCACCGAGCCGGACCACCAGCGCCGTCGCGGGCACGGTCTGGTCAGGTGTCACTGCGCCACTCCCCCGGCTTGGACTCCCGAAGAATCGGGCATCGTCGCTGCAGCCTTCCTTCAGCACTGGGGGTCGATGCTACATCTTTCCTGCTACATAACCTCGTTCGACCCTCGAATCGCTGCGGTTCTCGGGTGCAATCGCGTTCGCGATGGCGGTCTGAATGCAGACCGTGCCACACCGCGCTACGCTTCGGGACAGTTCGATGCCACGGTTGTCTTGTAGTACACACGTAAAATACCGCTTACCTCAGTAGGCGCTACGTTTTAATTGTTGCGATATGCCCAGACTTGTGATTAAAGTCGTCGCATCGAGGGGTTGTTACAGGAGTCGGGAGGAAAATCATGACCGCAGCGGTTACACCGTTGTCCACGCCGCTGGACGAGTACGTGCCGGTGTGCAGCGTGGACCCGGATCGGTGGACAACCTGCGAACCCGACGAGGAAGCCAAGGCCCTGTGCCTGAGCTGCCCACGCCGGTGGCTGTGCGCCCGCGAAGCATGCCAGGACCCCAATGTGGAGGGGCTGTGGGCCGGTGTGGTGATCCCCGAGTCCGGGCGCGCGCGCGACTTCGCCCTGCGCCGGTTGCGGGCGCTGGCCGAACGGGGCGGCTACCAGGTTCGCCCGCGCCGGCGTGGCCGGCCCCGCGGCTCCCGGAACTGACGCCTGATCGCGGCAAAATGCTGCGCATTTGATAGTTGGCGGGCCTTTACACTAGCCGCACAGCAGCGGTCACCTGGGGGACATCGTGAGCAATTTCGCAGGCCTGTTCGGGAGTAGTGATCCCGGAGGTCTCGATGTGGACCGCTTGCTGTCCAATCTCCAGGAATTTCAGGGTGCGGCAGCCCGTTCGGCGCAACGGATGGCGATCGAGACTGCCGACGGATGGTCCACAGACGATCTCGCGCACGTGTGGGTGAACGCCCAGGGCGTGGTGGTGCAGGTGGAGTTCGATGAGACGCTGTTGGCGCAGGCGAGTGGCACCGAGGTGGGTGCCGCGGTCGTGCAGGCCGCGCAGGCGGCCGCCGCCCAGATGCGCGCCAAGACCGATGCCTTCCAGGCCGGCCTTTGGCAACAGGTCGCGCAGTTCGGCGTCCCGCCCGTCACTGACGTCGAAGAACTCAAGCCGTTGCAGCCGCAGGTGCCGCTGTCCGCGCCCGGCTCCCGGGAGCGGCGCACATTGGCCGAAGAGCTCGACGCCGAGGACCATCAGCGCACGGCCGCTCCAGCCGCCGACCCGCCGGACTGGCAGCTGACGATTCACGACAACGACTGAGCCGAAGGGAAGTTCACCGCACATGGCAGGACAGTTTGAATACGACGACACCACCGCACGCGCGGGAATCAGACAATTCGACGAACTCGGAAATCGGCTCGCTACCCTGATGCGCAGCGTGAATGCGGAGTTGTCCGGTGACTCGCCGTGGTCGCACGACAAGATCGGTTCGGCTTTTGCCGGGAAGTTCGATCCGGACCGCACGAGAACCCTTGGCAACGCCAAAGATCTCGCGCAGGGGGTGGCCAGCGTCGCACCCGCACTCACCGAAGCCGCCAACACCATCGTCGCGGTGGATGGCGGGATCGCCGGCTAGCCGCCGGCACGGGAGCCGGCCTGATGCTGGGCGCGTAAGCCGTGGGTATCGAGCTTCCGGGTTGGTTGCGGTGGGTAGGCGACCTGATCGGCGAGCCGTTTCCGGAAGGGGACGAAACCGCGTGTCGGCGGCAGGCTGACAGGTGGCGGCACTACGCGGACGAGTTGACGCGATTCAAGACTGATCTGGACGCCGCCACCCAGTCGACCCTTTCTGGATTCACGGCCGGCGAGTTTCACGACAAGCTGATCGAAGGGCTCAAACCCTATGCACCGTCGATAGACCACGTCGCAGGTCAGATGAGACAACTGGCGGAGGCGGTCGAAAAGGCGGCCACTGAGATCGAATTCGCCAAGCAGATGTTCATCGCCAACCTGGTTGTGCTGGCGGCGAGTCTGACCGCGCTGCTGGCGTCGATCTGGATCAACTGGACGGCTCCCGCGCAGATGGCGGCACTGATCGCCGGCGCCGAGGCAGTCATTTCCCAGATCATTCGTGCGGCAGTCGCGAAAGTGGTGGGAGAAGCAGTAGCCCGGGTCATCGCCCAGATCGCGGTGCGGGCGCTCGAAGGCGCGGCGATCAACGCCCTGGCGTCCGGAGCTATGAATGCGGGCATTCAGGGCATTCAGGGCATTCAGGGGCACCGGCACGAATTCGATTCGAGGTCGTTCTGGGGTGATGTCGGGTCCGGAGCGATATCCGGCGCCGCGATCGGCCCAATCATGCGGGGCGCGAACGACTTTGACGCGGGGTCGGCGCTTGGTAACCACGCGAAGAATTTCGGCGCCTCGTTCGTGGGCAATGCCGGTGGTGCGCTCGCGGCCCAACAGGTGATGACCGGGCACATGAATCTCGGCGACGCGCTGGGCGCCGGGGCGGTCTTCGGTGGCATAGACGGGCTCCGCCGCACCGGCGCGCCGGGGATCTCGGAGCCCAGTGCGCTCACCGGCGACCGGACCGGGCAGACGGGCGTCACACCTCTCTCGCTGGGCGAACCGCCGCATGTGCCGGTGGCCGAACCCGGAACCGGCGCCCTTGGTCACTCTCCGGAGAGCGCCGTGGTGCCCGCCGGACATCCCGCCGGAAATGTCGACGTCCCGCTCAACCCGGGCTCGCACACCCATGAGGTGGTGCCCACCGGGTTGGCCGGCGGCGACGCCGGCATCACCGCCCACAGCGCCACCGCACCGCCGGTGAACCACCCCGGCGTCCTCGACACGCCCGCGACCGGGTCGCCGAGCGCGCCGGCACCGCCGAGCACCCCCCAGGTGGCCGCTACCCACACCGGCTCGCCGGCCGCGCACAGTTCCAGCCCGCCGCCGAGCGCACCGGCCGCACCCCCCCGGTCCGGGCTGCCGGACGCGGGATCCGCCGCTTCCGGCCATCCGGCTGGCGCGCCTGCCGCCCGCACCTCGGATAGCGTTGTTACGCATGGCATTTCGGACCCGAGCCATGCCCCCGCGGGCACCGAGCCGTCGACGCACCCGGTGCGCGACATCGACGCGCACTCGCCCCGTGACTCACCGCCTGCGCATGATGTTGCTCCGGCCCGCGATATGCCACCGCGGGATTCCGTGCCACCGCATGACCTGCTGCCACCACGCGAAGTCGTGGCACCACATGACGTGGCGCCGGCGCGCGACACACCCGCCACGCGCGATGCCCAGCCCCCGCGCGACAGCCCGTCGGCCCGCGATGCCCAACCCCGGCGGGACATTGCCGCACCGCGCGACGGGCACCACGTCCGTGACACGGCGCGGGACGGCCAATCACAGCCGGGCCGTGACGAGCAACGCGCCGACCGGACGCCTGGGGATCGATTCGCCGGGGGCTCGCATCCCGATGCGACCGGGCGCACCGAAGCCTCCAATGACTACACCAGAGACCCTGTCGGACAGCGAGATTCGGAGCATGCTCGCGATACGACCGGGATCCCCGACCAGGCTCCGATGCCTGCCGCCGTCAGTTCCGCGGTGCTGCCCGACGGCGCGCACCCCGCGGCCAGGTCGACAGCGGCCCACACCTCCCACGGCAGTGGGCCAGGACGCGCCGGCGGACACCCCGATCCCCTGACGGAACCACCGGCGCGACGTCCCGACGTCGACGAGCCGCACGGTGGCGACGACCCGCCACCACCCGGACCGGGACCGATGGACCCCGCCGGCTTCACCAACCATGCCGATAAGCGGGTCTACGGGCCGCGGCGACTCGCTCCGGTAGAGCACCCCGGACATCAGGCGGCGGTCGAGCACGCGCTGGCAGTCCCCGGCCGGCAGGGGCACGAAATATGGGCCGACCCGCGCAGCAATCGCTACGGCGACCTGGTCAATGACGGCGGACCGGGTGTGCCGGGGCGCGCGAACAACTGCCTGGACTGCGCGTTGTCGGCGCTGGCGTCGTTCCACGGGCACCCGACGGTGTCCGCACCCCGGTATCCGGACACACTGCCCAACGGGCTCATCGACAACCAGAGCGGCGAAGCGGGCGGGACGGCCCGGGCCAAGGCGTGGCTCGGCGACGGACTGCATCCGGCCGACTCGAAGCTCCCGATTCGCGATCAGTTCGCCGCACTGCACGAGCAGATCAAGAAGATGGGCCCCGGCGCATCGGCGCTGGTCGTCAACGAGTGGCACGCGCGCGACGCCAACGGCGTCCCGATCTACGACGCCCACGGCAAGCCGGTGATATCAGGGTCGCACGCGACCGTCGTGGTGTATCCGCGCGACGCCCAGGGTCCGGTGTGGTGGGATCCCCAACACGGCTCGACCTCGGACCATCCGCCTACGCGGATGACTGACCGGTCCGCCTCGCTATGGTCCACGCCACTGCGGCCCGATCACTTCGGTCCCCCACCCGCACCGCAAGGAGGCCAACATGGTGCAACTGGACACCAAGGAACAAGCGCTGGCCTACCTGGCGCGGGTGCAGCCGGGACGCACCTATCAGGTGTGGCCGTTCGAGATGGGTTGGGTCTGTCAGGCGATCCTGACGCCCGAGGAAGCCGAGGCGGGGATGGGACTGGGCCTCGCGAACCTGGTGATCGACGCGGAGACCGGGATCGTGACGGTGCAGTCGAGTCTGGCGCCGGACTGGATCGCGGAGAACTACACGGAGGCGAAACGCAACGGCCGCACGATCGGCAACCAGATCTACCCCCACCAGTGGCGGATCACGATCCGGCGCACACGGGAGGACCCGGAGACCATCACCTACCAGATGGCGGCCGTGTCCCTGACCGATCCCCCGCAGCCCACGCAGGAACACCCGGTGACCGTCAACAAGCGCACGTTCCTGAACGAGCCCCCGGACCACCTGTCGAGCGTGGCGGCGTCGCACGCGCAATGGGTGAGCCGCCAGCGCAACGGGGTCTGGCCGGAGGAGAGCACGATGGAGTTCTGACCGACCCGTCGGCCACGACGCATCCCGACGCGCACCACCACGATGTCGATCCCGGTGACCGCGGGCGCGACGTCGCCTCGCATCCCGACGCCGAGCGGATCGCGAATGAGGCGCTGTGGAAGCGGATTCCGCCGGTCCATCCGAGTGAGGTCCGACATCACCTGTCCGACAAGCCCTTTGGTGAGCAGCGCGCCCGGGATAATGCCGCGTGGTGGCGCGAGCTGAGCGGCGAAGAACAACGCGCGCTGATCGACGCGTACTCCCGGGAAATCGGCAACGCCGAGGGCATCCCCCCGTGGGCGCGTACCGAAGCCAACGATCACCGGCTGTCCCAGCTGCACCATGAGCTGCAGTCCCGCAAAGACGCGGGCGAGCACCTCAGCCGTCCCGAGAAGCGAGAACTCGAGCGTTACAACGAGATTCGCCGAGCTCTGGACGAGACACGGGGCAAAGCCGCCAAACTCGGCGCGGAAGTGCACATCCTCGCGTTCGACCCGCACGAGTTCGGCGGCGACGGCCGGATGGTGGTCAGCGTCGGTCACGATCCGCACCGCGCCGATGCGGTGTCCTGGCATGTGCCCGGTTTCTCCACCACGATCGACAAGATCGGCACCAATCTGTCCAACGCGATGCACCATTTCGAATCGGTGCGGGCGGTGAACGAGCAGGCCCGGGTGGCCTCGATCGCGTGGATCGGTTACGACGCACCGCAGGGATTCAAGGGCTTGTGGGATGTCGCGCACCCCGAACTGGCCCGTGCCGGTGGCGATATCCTGCGCGGCGACCTGACCGCGTTCAACGCCGCGCGCGATGCATTGGCAGCCGACGGCAGCCACTTCTCCACCAACGACGTCTTCGGCCATTCCTACGGTTCGACCACCACCAGCTTCGCCGGGCACGGCGGCGAGCTGAGCAGCCACGCCCGCAGCATCACCCTGGCCGGGTCGCCGGGTGCCGGCCCGGTGCGTCACGTGTCCGAATACGGGCTTGGCGATAGGGTTTTCGTCGCGTCCTCGTCTCGCGACCCCATCACCATGCTGGGTGCGCGCTCGCTCGACGGACTGGGCGCGCGCCTGCCGGAAACATCCGGTCGCGCCTTCGGTCGTGGCCTGGGTCTTGATCCTGCGATGCATGCCTTCGGGGCGCACCGGATTACCGCGGAGTTTCCGCGCTACATGGATCAGATCCGGGGACCGGACCGCAATACTGCAACCCACTCGGCGTACTACAGCTTCGATTCGCAGCACGCCACTACCCGAACTGAGTCGTTGGCCAACTTCGGCCGCATCGGCGCCGGTCTGTTCGACCAGGTCCACCGCGAATTGCAGCGGTTCGAAGTGGACTCGTCGGCTCCCGGCCGGTGGCGTACCGCCGAACCGGCGGAGATGCGGGCGCTGGAACACCACGCCGACCCGGCCGAGTCGGCCCGGCGGATCTGGGATCCGCGGTGGCATTCGCTGCCCGAACATCCCGGCGGCGACGCGAGTTGCGCGCACCACGTCGCCGGTCTCTTGGCTGACCGCTATGGCCGCGATGTCGTGCTGCGGACCGAACCGGGCCCAACCGGGGTACCCGCACGAGATCTGTTCGCGGCCTGGGATTCTGAGTCGCACTTCGCGGGCTACGCCGACGTGCACGACGCGCTGCTGCGCCTCGGCGACGGGTCGGCGGCGATCCTCGCCTCGCGGTGGGCGGGTGGACCCGAGATGGGTGGTCACGCCTACGTCGCGGTCAACGAGGGCGGCACGGTGCACCTCTACGAACGCTTCGGTGACCACTTCGAGCGGTCCGGGTGGCCTCCGTACTGGGGTGAGGCCGCGGTCGACAGCACCGCCGTCGGATATCTCGACCACAACGGAAACCCGGTCGCACCCCTGGACGACCGGGGCCGGGGACTGGAAGCCGCGACCGCCGTCGGAGACGTGGCGGGACACCCCTCGGAACCGCCGGCCCCGCACCATCCGACCGGCGTCATGGCGATCGGCGATCCCGTCAGCTACCCGCCGCAGGCGGCGCAGCTGGCCGCTGATCTCAATCACGCGTTCGCCAGCGGGAATCTCACGTCGGACCTGGTGCGACACATGGCGGAGCTCTCCACCCACCGCGTCGGCGACGTGGACCGGGTGGTGCTAGGCAAGTACGACGGCTACGACGGTGGTTACATCGGCGCCGCCCGGCACGACGGCGGGATCTTCTACGACACCGGACCGGAGGCGTGGCAGAACATCGAGCGAGGGCTGAGCCGACCGGACGCCAACGAACTGGGCTGGCGAGTGAACGAACAATTCCTGAGGACACAGCTGGAGAACGGGGTGGCCCGCATCGACTACCTGGTCGACTACCGGCACTTTTCGTCGGTGGAAGATGTCCAGCTGCTTCGTCCGGACTCGTTCTCGGCCAAGGAGATTGAGTTCCTGCAAACTCACGCGTCGAGGTACGGCTACAAACAAGTCGGCGACTCGTGGGTTCTCGTAGAAAGCCGTGACAAATGACCGAAGGATTTCTGCAGCATGTCCAGCTCATTGTGGGGCCCGTGCTGGCGGAGTTGGGTTTTGAGCTGGCCGGGTTCGACGACAGCGTCGATGAGGGGGGCATACTCGGTTCCGTCGCGTTCTACCGGTCGGCCGACCGCAAGCTACAGATCTACAACTCCAAGAGATCCGGTGAAATCAACTGCATGATCGCGCTGCTCGCAGCGCACGATGTCTACGGCCTGTTCGACCGAACCGGTGAATGGCAGTATCTGACCCGTTTCGCGGACCGGGCCGAACTCGCCGCACTGATCAAGTCAGAGGGAACCGGGTTTCCCACCGAGGAGGAATCCTTGACCCGGATCAGGACGCGGATCGAGAGGTACTACCCGGTCGCTCACGCGGGCATCCGGCAGATGTTCGGCGATTCCGAATGACGGGGTACGGAAATTTGGATCGCATCCCCGCCCAGTGCCTCGACACGGAAGGAGTGGCGCGGTGACCATCGACGCCGCCCAAGCCATCTCCGCGGTCGCCGAGTTCGTGCGTCGCGAGGGAATCGATTATCCGACAACCGGTTTGACGGCAGAACGGTTCGAGGCCGGTTGGTCGGTGTATGCACCGGTACATGTCGACACCAGCGATCCGACGAGCTTTCTGCACATGCCGGTCGGGCGGGCGGTGTTCTTGATCGGGGACAGCGGACGCATCGAGCAGACGTCATCCGCCACACCGCCGCAGGTCGCCCGGCAGCGCTTCGCCGAGCGGGAGCGCGCCCTCGCCCACACCAATGCGGACCCCGCCGCGTTCATGGCCGGGTTCGCTGAAGCAGTCAACGCCGCCGACCACTCGGGCGCACCCGCGGCCCGCAGTGTCACCCTGGTCGACGACTCACCGCCGCGAGAGAGCCAGGCCGCCCACAACGAGGAGATCGGCCGGCAAGCCTCGAGCATGCTCGATCCGATCGCCCGGGAGCTGGCCTCGCTCGGCCCCCCGGACTGGCGGGAATTCATCGCGGTATTCGCCCTGACGGTGCGCGGCGGAACCGCCGATTGCGCATTCGACACGCCCCGGGGGTGGCAGCCCGTCACCGTGCCACGTCCGGTGCTGGATTTGGTGCGCGCGCAACGTGAGGTGAGCGCACAGATGTCGGCCGGGCCGTGGTGGCGACTCACGTTGTCCGTCACCAGCCAGGGTCGGCTGCGCGTCGAGTACGACTACGGCGACCAACCATTCCCCGACGGTCAACTGCAGCCAGCGGACCACTATCGCGACGACATCGCCACCTATCCCCGGCCCCGGTTGCCGGTGTGGCTGGCCGGCTACCTGGCCGGGCCGGCCGCGCAGGGCCGCACTCCGCAGCAGGCGTCCGCGGCGGCATCGGCCGATCAGGCAGCCGGTCGTCTGCCGGTCGAAACCGACGACGTCGAACCGCTACCGGTCACGTGGACCCGGTGGGCGGTGCTGGCCGCGGTCTACACCGGTGCGCGCTCCCGGTGGGGGCCGCGGATCGCGGCGGGTTTGGCCTGGTACGAATCCGATGCCCGCAGCGGGTCGACCCTGTACCTGCTGCCCGGTGACCGGGCGGTGCTCTCCGGCGGGCGCTGGAACTCCCCGCTGCTGGTGGCGGCCTACCAGCAGGGACAACCGCTGCCGGACCTGTACGGCGGCGCACCCGCCTGGGTCAACGATTCGGTGCTGAACACCCGCAATCAGAACGGACTGCTCAGCTTCTGCTTCTGGTGGGAGCAGGGCCATTGGTGGCGCGGATCGACCAACACCTTCGACGAACTCGACGACCCACTGCCGGCGATCTGGACACCGGGGGAAACCGTCGAGGCGATGATGGCAGTCGTCGGCCCGGGCGTACGGGACGCGTGCGACCAGCTGCTTGCGGCGGCCACCGCGCACACCGTGACAAGGGCCGATCTGGCTGCCGTATTCAGCCAGTTCGGTGACCCTGACCTCGATTCCGCACTGAACCAACTGAGCCTGGCCGGCCTTGCCGCATGAGCAGCACTCCGGACACCATCGCCACCATCGCCCTGTTCGTCGTCGGCGCCGCAGTAATGCTCTTTGTCGCGGTGACGGGGTTCTTCAGGTTGGGTGTGGAAGTTCGGCCGCGACTGATCGCGCCCCCGCGGTGGTACCGGGTCACCGACCTGGCCGCCGAGGTGGTCCCGGTGCTGCTGCTCGCCGCTGCGTACGCGGCGGGGGTCGTGCTGGCCGCCCTCAACAGCGGCGTGACGTTTTACTATCCGCTGATCGCCGTGACCGTCGGGGTGGTCGCGTGGAATTTCGCGCTCAGCAGCTTGATCCGCCGGTTGTGCGCGATGCGGGTGGGCCAGCGGACTGTCGAGGACGCGCAGTTCGACCAGCGGCGGGCGGCTGATGGCAATTTTGACACCCGCGGGTAGGCCGCGAGCTGATCAGAACTTCCCCGGGACGGGCATGGGAACACGGATGCCGGCACCGCCCCGCCGCAGAAATTTCGCGGATTAGTGCGCTCGGGGTGGCCTATTCTGACAGGTGATCGCGGCTCGTTGGAGGAGCCTTCTCTGCGTAGCCCGCATCGTGATGCTGGGGCGTCGGGGTTGCATGGGGAATAGTGATTTGCCGCTGACGGACGACGTCGGAACCGGAGGGGAAAACCATGTCTGTTGACGAACCGCCCGCGCCAGGCTCGCTGGGAGATCCGACCCTGCAACTACGGCAATGGCAACAAGCTGTGCCGCAGAACATTCTGGAGGTCGACAGAGCGGCATTGAATAGCTGGCTGGCCAGCACCGGTCGAGTTGTCGAGGACCTCAACGCACAGGTAGCCGCATTGAGCGGGTTGAAAATAAACGAGGGGGTTGTCGGCAGCTTCCAATCCGCGCAAGCCACGGCACGTCAACTCAATGATTCCGGGGATGCGATTCGCCAGCGTTTGGCAGAGTACGTGGGATTTGCGACAGCACTTCGTGATTTCTCCAGTGCGGCCTTTACTCAACTGCTCAAGACCGACGAAGCCTGATGTTGTGTGAACAGTTCTGCGAGGCGGTGAGGCACGCGTGACGGGCGATCCTCCCGCTCTGGATTGGACGCCGCACGATGACGGCTATCACGGCGATCTCGGCCCCATAAACCCGAATCACCCGCCTCCGAATTTACATAATTCGTATATCGGGCAAACTCTATATGACGACCTCAACAATATAGACAGCACCCAACTCGCGGGTCGGACGATTAAGGGCGTGCCGCTAGAGCACATCAACACTTTTCTTGAAGGCTACAACGGCATCAAGGACGCCGCGGAGGACATCGCGGTTCGCCATCGCTTCATTTGGTCGAACGTGAGTTCTGCTCTCGCGCAGTTACGCGGAACCTTTGAGCAAGCGATAGCCGCAGCGGAGCAAGGCTTATCAGGGGCGACCGCAGCACAGATGTCTCAGTTGGCTCGAAATTCTCTCAACTACCTAGATTCCCTGGTAGACGCGACCGAACGGATGAGCCCCCTGGTGGACACGTTCTCGCGCGATATCAAGGAAACGCGGGATTGGTTCATTTCCAACAAGACACAATTAGACAATGATACCCGGATTCGGGCGCAATATGAGCATATTTCGGAGAAACAGGCTGCAGACGAACTGTTGTCAGCTTCTTATGACCGCGCGGCGCAGCAAACAATTCACTCCTTCTACAATCCGCCGATTGATTGGATCAGTCGACGTCATCCCGACATGTCGGCAGGCGCACCTCGAGTAGGCGCCCCCGGGGGGCCCGGGGGTACGGGTACGCCAAGCGGTGCGCCACTCGGCGGCCCGAGTCCGGGCGGCTTGGGCACACCGAATATTCCGAGGCCCGCCGGACCAAGCCGAGTGACCCCGGTTGCAAACAAGCTCAGCAGCCCGAATTCTTCACCGAACCCCCTGCAGGGACTGGGCGACGCGGCCAAGGGCGTCGGAGACGCCGCCAACGGAGCAGCTCAACAGGCTCAGAACGCAGCCGGGCAGGCGGGCAATGCCGCCAATCAGGCCCTGAACAACAGCGGCCACAAGGGCTCGCTCGGTTTGCCCGAAGGGGTACTGGGTCTGGGCCCGAAGGGTCTGACCGGAGCCAAAACGTCAGGATCAGGAGGGGGTCGCAGCGGGGGCGCCGGAGTCGCGCACGGGGCCGCGAGCCAGCGGCCCGCCCAACTGCAGCCGTCGAGCAAGCCCGTCGCCGCAACGCAGGTGTCTCGGGCGGGCGTGGGCGCGGGAGGTACACCAGGTGCCGGTGCTCCGGCGGCGGGTCATCGAGGCGGATCGGGCGCAGACAAGGCACACAAGGCGAATAAAGCCCTGCGGCTGACGAAGCACGGCCAAGACGTGATCGGGGAAGCTGAAGCTGTGGTGCCGGTAGTCGGCGGGGAATCCAAAGACGCCAGTCCACCCAAATCGTCCTAGCCGGTCCACCCCAAGTGGCGAAATGAAGCGCGCGGCGCTGAGCCGGGTAGGACGCCTCGAGCTGGTCGACCTGCAAGCCATTAGCGACAAGCTCGGCCGAGATTTTTTGCCGCACCCCTTTGTCGTGCTGCAACCCTCCCGTTTCGGGAGTTACCAGGAGTACGAGTCATACCTGGCTGCCGTCCCCGGACGTCTCGAGGGCGGTGACCTACAAGACTTCGCACCGTGGATCACCTCGTATATCAACGCAGACATTCGGGTGGAGTGCGTCGTGAGCATTGTCGGCGCCCGACGAGGACGGATGATGGCGCATCGTCGCGGCCAATCAGGCTTCGTGGCTGCGCAGAATGACGAGGAACACTGCGTCGACGTGTTTGCGGTTGCACCTTACGAATTGGGCCCGGCCGTCGCAGGTTCGCTCGCGCTCACCCAACCGGGTAAGCATTCGGCGATCGTGATTCCCGGCTTGGTGCGGCCACCGGCTGAACCGAAGGCGGACAAGGACGAAGCCCCCGTCATTATGTCCCGCGACATCACGCGCGGACGGGTATCAATTGCCCGTTCACACGTGCTTCGGCTCGCGCGAATTCAGAGTCACTGGCAGCCGGCACGCGATTGGGGATTCGATCGCAGCAAGAGCACCGTCTCCTGCGTCAACGTCAGCGACGATGGCGACTACATCTATGCGCCGGATTTCGACTACCTGACGCCCATGACAATGGATAACCTCGCCGATCGCATCGATGCGATGATCGCTGAGGACGTAGCGAGGCTTCGACAATCACGCAGTACCTGAAGCGCCCTTCCGTTGGACACAGAACAGTTTGAGGTGGGCTCACTTCGGCGCATGCAGCGACATCACGACGTCCCGGTCGATGTCGTGTTCGATCAGACCGGTACCGACCTTGTAGAGCCAGATCTTGCCCGGAATCTCCCACAGGGTTTGGCAGGTCGTGGTGTCGATCGCCGCGTATGTGATTCCCTCCGAAGCATCCTGCCTGGTAATGACGACGGTACCGTCGGATCCGACATAGCCGGATCCGAACTGCATCGTGCAGGTGCGTCCAGGTTGAGCGGTCAGCAGATCCCACTGCTGCCAGGCTGTCTGGTCGCCGTAGCCGCTGTCTTCTGTTCTGATGAACAGCTTGGTTCCGATCACGGTGAAGTCCTCGTGCAGATTCCGCGACGGGATGGTGGCGACGAGTTTGCCTGCGGCATCGTAGATCTGGAAGGTACCACCGACGGCAAGGGTGAGCATCGCCGCGTTTCGCCGCGGGTAGCTGCGCTGGGGTTGCTGACGTCCGACCATCCGCCCGGAGGTGTCATACATGAGCGTGCCGGTCACCTTGCCGGCATCGAACTGATAGGCGAACCCGCCGTTGTAGGTCTCGACCTCTTCGAGCCGGGTGCCCGCCGGGGGGGTGGGTGTTATGTCTTTGCCGTCGGCGATCGAGAACACCCGGTTGCCGCGCTCGTCGTGGACGTCCTTCAGCGGCTGCACGGCAAGGGTGAGCGGCGGAACGTCCGGATCCCAGGTGGCCGGGAAGCTGACCTCTCCGCTGCCGGGTAGGAACCAGGTCATCTCGGCGTGCGGACCGACGCCGTGCAGCCCTTCGCCGTATTTGGCTGCCAGCAGGTAGGTAGGCCCGTACTTGTACCCCACCGGCTCCAGCCGGGTGTCTCCGCCCATCCTGGGGTTGAGGGTGTTTGGTCCGCTGTAGGTCAGCGCACCACGCTCGAGATCGATCACCCAGGCGCCGGGAGGCGGGACATACTGCTCGGTCCCCTGGACGACACTGCTGGTGCAGACGGCCACCGCCGGCCCGTTGCCGTAACAGTCCCCGAAGAATTCGGGCAGCGCCACCGGCGGAAAGAGCCGGGCACCGGTGGTGACGTCCAGCCCGTAAATCCAGCCCGTCGGATGCCGGCATTTCTTGTCACAGCCCTGCAGGGCCACGAAGTATGCCTTGGTGCCGTTGCGGGTGAAAAGGTTGCCCAGCTTGACGCCGGGAGGCAGTCCCATGTCTGCCGCGGTGAGTTGCCAACCGGGGACCGGCTGGCGGTTCAGGGGGAACGACACCAGCAGGTCTTCGGGTGTGCCGATCGGCGGGGCGGCAGGTGGGGCATCAGCAGCACGCCGGTCGGGAGACCAAGGCGCCCAGACTTTTACGGCCACGACGCCGGCCACCGTCGCGAGCACGACCACGAAGACCGCGCCGAGCCACCACCGCCGCCGAGAACGCCGCAGCGGCGCTTGCGGCGCTTCGTCCGGCTCCACCCACCGAAATCCACCCGCGGGTAACCCCGACACGCGTCACTCTCCTTCCGCTGCAGCGTTCATCATGGCACCGGCGCCGACGCGATCCGGCAGACCAGTAACTCGCCGTCCCGCACGCCCAACACGAACTGCACACTGACGTCATTGTCGAAGTGCGTGCTCAGGGTCCACAGCGATCCGTGGCGGCCGAATGCGCCGGTGGCCACGACGTGCATCTCCTTGCCGAGCGGCTGGTTGGTCTTGACGTCGTTGAGTTCGGTGGTGACCGTTCCCTCACTGTCCGGGCAGGTCAGCGCCTGCAGATTGGCGAAATGACGCGCGCTGCGTTCGCGTACCCAGGCCCGCACCGTGGTGTCGGCGGCCTGGTAGGCCTGCGCTTCTGTCATCGAGTTGCTGACCGTCTTCGGCCGCAATGTCGGGTGGTCGCCGCGGTCTCGGCCGACGACCGCAATCACCAACACCACGGTTGACGCCAGGGCCGCA
Organism: Mycobacterium sp. NGS29; assembly: GCF_059812965.1. Lineage (NCBI taxonomy): Bacteria > Bacillati > Actinomycetota > Actinomycetes > Mycobacteriales > Mycobacteriaceae > Mycobacterium > Mycobacterium sp. NGS29. The sequence goes on along the minus strand of NZ_JCALDR010000009.1, from coordinate 20,933 downwards.
ATCACCCACAGCCACAACGAGATCCGGCGCGCTGGCCTGCCCGTCGGCGACCTACCGTCGATCGACACTCAGCCCCCCGCCTTTGGCGGCAGTGCGATGTCGCACACCTTCAAGGTGCCGCCTTCGCTGGCCAGGGTCATTTCTTCGTAGAGGAAACCGCCGTGCGTCTGCGCCTCGTCCACTTCCCGCTTGGTGCGGTCGTCGACCGGACGGATGCGCACCGCGATGCGCACCCATACCGCCGCCCCGTCATCACGGAACTTGGTGACCGCGTCGGTGAAGACCAGTCCCTGATCCTGACCGTAATAGCCGATCGTGCTGATCCAGTCCGTCACCGATTGCGCGGGGTGCACACACGCCAGTTCGCGCATCCGCGCTACATCCCCGTTGTTCTCGGCTTCATACCACTGCGTTGCCACCGCGAAGGCCTGTTGCGCGCGTGGTGGCGGCGGCACCCCCAGCGCAGTCAGGCGCGGCGGCTCCGACCACCGCCAGCCCGTCGCGAATACCACTGCGGCAGCGGCCAGACACCCGAACGTGATCGTCGCCAGCACCCACTGCGGCCAACGCCGTGACCCGGCTGCGGTCGCCACCGGATCGGTCCGCGCCGACAACCGCCCGTCGGCGTCGCAGTCGATCACCAACCGCCCTGCGGTCCCGCTCTGCCGGTGATAGTCGCTGAGCGCAGCTATCACCCCGGCAGGTACCGGCAGCGGTATCGACGTCCCTTCGCCTGTCGTCAGCGAAGTCGTGGCAGCCGAAGTGGCCGAATCGAATTCGAGGTGTAAGTGCGCCCAACCCGCAGGTGCCTCACCCAGCAACAGCGCGACGGCTTCCTCGATGCGGCGCCGGTCCCCCGTCGCCGAGCCGTCCGCGCCGCCCGAAATCACCGGTCCACCCTAGCGCTCGGACTGCGCACGGTAATGTCATTCTCAGTGCGCGCTCGCAGCGTTCCGCCCGGCCCGCAAGGAGAAGGATCCGCCCATGACCGGCCCCACCGAGCAAGCCGACGTCACGCGCGCCGACCGCTTCATCAAAACCGCGGTCGACATCCTGGGCGAAACCGGCCGCACCGACTTCACCGTGCAGGAAGTCGTCGCCCGCTCCAAGACCTCGCTGCGCGCTTTCTATCAGCACTTCGCCAGCAAGGACGAGCTGCTGCTGGCGCTGTTCGATCGGACCATGGCACAGGCCGCGGACATGTGGCGCGTCGAGACGACCGGATTGGACAGCACCTCGGCGCTCAAGCTGGTCATCGACCGGGTCACCGCGCAGCCGGAATCCAGCACCCAGGACAGCCTCAACCGGGCGCTCAGTCTCTACAACCAGCATCTGGCCGAGACCCGGCCCCGCGAATACGCCCGCGTGTTGTCCCCGCTGCACCGACTGATCCGCGACATCGTCGGTCAGGGCATCACCGAGGGCCTGTTCGACCCGGCGCTCGACGTGGGGGCCGCAGCCGCAATCGTCATGCAGACCGTCATCGGCGCCCTCCGGTTGCGCTGGCTGGGCACCGAATTGAACGGCACCCCCATCGATTCCGGTCAGCTCTACGACTTCTGCAGTCGCGCCCTGGGTGTCCGGGACACCACCGACAACGCGGTCGAGCCCACGCTGGCCGAACTGTTCGCCCAGATCGGCCTGCGCCCCACCACCACCCCCGGCGGGGGATTCGCGATGACCATGCCGGTCAGCCCCCAGGTGGTGAACACCTCCGGCGCGTTGCAGGGCGGTCTGATCGCCACCCTCGCCGACGTGGCAGGCGGACAACTGGGGCTGGAATACCTGCAGCCGGGTACCGCCATGACGACCTCCGATCTGGTGATCCGCTATCTGCGGCCGATTCGGCACGGCTCGGCGCGCGCGGTACCCACTGTGCTGCGCGCCGGTCGCCGCTCGCTGGTTATGCAGATCGACATCTTCGGTGACAGTGACAGCGAATTGGCGGCCACCGCCACGGTGAACTTCGCGATCGTCGGTCGCCCCACCGAACCCGGCCCCACGCTCGACTGATACACCGCCGGGCCCGGTTTCGGCGTTTCGCCACGTCAGCCGTGTCACTCTGCTATACACGAGGCATCAGACTTTCTTCCGGCGCGCAGCAACGTCCACTCGGGGGGGTTTTCCGGCGCGGTCGACTAGGGGGTGCGCTGTGAACCTGGGTCCGTCCGAATCGTTTTCCATTCCGGTGCCGTTGAGCAACCGGTTGGCGTCCCAGCTCGGTGAGCCGAATAGCTCGTTGCGGGCCACCACCGTGCGCAGCGGCTCAGCGGTGCTGATCCGCGCCGGCGGCGAAGTCGATGCTTCCAACGAACACACCTGGCGCGGACTGGTCGCCGAGGCGTCCGCGGTCGCCACGCAGCCGGGAGTATTGGTCGTCGACGTGAACAGCCTCGACTTCATGGCCTGCTGTGCGTTCACCGTGCTGGCCGACGAAGCAGAACGCCTGCGGCGTCGCGGCATCACCTTGCGCATGGTCAGCAGCAACCCCGGCGTGGCCCGAATCGTGGATGCGTGCTCGTTCGGAAATGTGCTGCCCGTTCACCCGACGACGGAAGCTGCGCTCTCCGCCGCATAGCGCGCGAGCTCGCCCGAGTGCGAGCGACATTTTGGTGCCTGGCGCATATCGCCTGGATTGCTAATCTGATTACTGTTGCTTGACGCTGTCATCGACGCACCCGACTTGTTTGCTACATCGGTCCGCGGGAGGTACGGCCAAGATGTCGGCCGAAATGGACTGGGATCACACGGTGGGTGCGGCCGCGGACGTGCGGCGCATCTTCGAGAGCATCCCGGCGATGGTCGTCGGCCTGGAGGGACCCGATCACCGGTTCATCGCGGTCAACGCGGCCTTCCGGGCCTTCAATCCAGCGGTGCAACTAGTGGGAAAACCCGCCCGGGAGATCTATCCGGAGCTGGAGAGCCAGCAGATCTTCGACATGTTCGACCGGGTGTATCAGACCGGTGAGCCGCAATCCGGGGCCGAGTGGCGGCTGCAGGTCGACCTGCAGGGTTCCGGCGTCGAGGAACGCTTCTTCGATTTCCTCGTCACGCCGCGACGTTCCCCCGACGGACCGATCGAGGGCGTGCAACTGGTCTTCGATGACGTTACGGCACGGGTCGAGGCACGGTTGGCCGCCGAGGCGCGGGTCGAGGAACTCGCGGAGCGCTACCGCAACGCCCGCGATTCGGCGACCGTGATGCAGCAGGCACTGCTGGCGGCGACCGTGCCGATCGTGCCCGGCGCCGATGTGGCCGCCGAGTACCTCGTCGCCGCCGAGGACACCGCGGCCGGCGGGGACTGGTTCGACGCCCTGCCCCTCGGTGGTCACCTGGTGCTGGTGGTCGGCGACGTGGTGGGCCACGGTGTCGAGGCGGCCGCAGTGATGTCTCAGCTACGCACCGCGTTGCGGATGCAGCTCACCGCCGGACTCTCGATCACCGAGGCACTCGAGGCCGTGGACCGCTTCCATGAGCAGGTGCCCGGGTCGAAGTCGGCCACCATCTGCGTCGGCGCCCTGAACTTCAGCACCGGTGAGTTCCAGTACTGCACCGCCGGCCATCCGCCCCCGCTGGTGGTGACAGCCGATGCGGGCTCGCGCTACCTCGAGCCGTCCGGCGGCGGGCCACTGGGCAGCGGCAACGGATTTCCGGTGCGCAGCGAGCCGATCGACATCGGGCACGCGGTGCTGCTCTACAGCGACGGCCTGATCGAACGCCCGGGACGGCCGCTGGCGGCGAGCACCACCGAGTTCGCGGAATTGGCGGCCAGTATCGCCGCCGGCACCGGCGGGTTCGTGATCGACGCACCCGCGCGGCCCATCGACCGCCTCTGTTCGGAGACACTCGAATTGCTCTTGCGCTCAACGGGTTACAACGACGACGTCACCCTGCTCGCGGCGCAGCGACGAACCGCGACGCCACCGCTTCAGGTCACCGCCGATGCCACCATCCACGCCGCCCGCGGCATCCGGGCCCGGCTGCGCAAGTGGCTCGCCGAGCTCGGTGCCGAGGCCGACGACATCTCCGACGTAGTGCACGCGGTCTCCGAATTCGTGGAGAACGCCGTCGAACACGGCTACGCCACCGAAGTCTCCGGCGGTGTCGAAGTCAGAGCGGAACTGGGTGGTGACGGTCTGCTGCGGGCGGCGGTGACGGACCGCGGCAAATGGAAGGACTACCGCGAGGGCGAACGCGGCCGCGGGCGCGGCCTGGCCATGGCCGAGGCGCTGGTGACCGAATCGCACGTGGTCCACGGTCCCGACGGCACCACCGCCAGCCTCATCCACCGCCTGTCCCGGCCGGCCAACTTCGTCAGCGACTCGGTGGTCAGCCGGGTGTCCTACCAGCGGGTGGTGGACAGCGAGTTCGTGTCGCTGGTTGCCGACGGCGGTCGCATCATCGTGCGCGGCGAGGTCGATTCCCATACCGCGTCCACCCTGGATCGCCAGATTGCGGTCGAAAGCCGTTCGGGCATAGCGTCATTGACGATCGACCTGAGCGCTGTCACCCACCTCGGCTCGGCGGGTGTCAGTGCGCTGGCCGCCGCGCGCGAACGTGCGCGCAGACACGGCGGCGACTGCGTGCTGGTGGCGCCGCCGGGCAGCCCCGCACACCACGTGTTGTCGCTGGTCCAGATTCCGGTCAGCGCCGCCGACGCCTGAGGGCGCGGTTCAGCGGGTCCGGCCGTGCCGGACCTGGTTGAACGGCACGCCGCGGTCCGCGGCATATTCCCGCGGAAAGTTCAGCACCCGCTCGCCGATCACGTTGCGGGCCATCTCGGTGGTGCCGCCACCGATGGCGACCGACTGGCGCGAGAGGTACCGCAATCCGGTCTGCAATCCCTCGCCCATCTCCCCCACCACACCCGCCGGGCCGGCAATGGCCAAGGCGATGTCCATCTCCAGCATCACGTGCTCGGCATGGAACAGCCGGATGAGGGATCCGGCGGCCGGCGGCAGTCCGCCGTCGCGGACATTGCGGGAGACGTGCTCGATGAGCTGCTCGGCGACCGCGCGGTGCACCAGCGCCCGGCCAGCCATCTCCTGAATGCGTTCGTTGTCAGCCTGGCCGGTCCTGGCCGCCAGATCGACGTAGTCCACCGGCGTGGTGTGGCCGCCCTCATGACCGGATCCGCTGGCGAACTCCGAGCCCTGACCGACGGCACGGCGCTCGTGGTACAGCTGTCGCGAGGCCACCGCCCAGCCGCCGTTCACCTCGCCGACCACGGCGTCCGCGCCGACGTCCACCCCGTCCAGAAACTCTTCGCAGAACTCCGCGCCCCCATTGACCTGCGTGATGCGCCGCAGTGTGATTCCCGGGTGCTGGATCGGCACCAGGAACATGGTCAGGCCGTCGTGTTTGGGCACCTCCCAGTCGGTGCGGGCCAGGCACAACCCGTAGTCGGCGGCGAACGCGCTGGTGCTCCACGTCTTGGCGCCGGTGATCACCCATCGATCGCCGCGACGCTCGGCGCGCGTGATGACACCGGCCAGGTCTGACCCGCCGCTGGGCTCGGAGAGCAACTGCACCAGAATCTCGTCACCGCGCAACGCACCGGCGATGTGGTGTTTCTTCTGCTCTTCGCTGCCGGTGTCGAGCAGCGTGGCGCAACAGATGGTGAACGTCGGCACGTTGAGGATCAACGGCATCTCGTAGGGGTAGGACTCCACGTCGAAGGCCCGCTGGTAGTCGTAGGGCAACCCCAGGCCGCCGTACTCGCGGGGGAAACAGATACCGGCGAATCCGCCGTCCCACAGCCGCCGCTGTAGCTCGCGGGCGCGTTGCCAGGACCGTTCGTCGTCGCGCGGCGCGGCCGGTGGATTCTCCGGGTCGATGCTCGGCATGTTCTCGGCCAGCCACGCACGGGCACGGGCGGCGAATTCGGCGACTGATTCGGCTGTCATCGGCCCGCCATCCTGTACACCGCGAGGTTGTGCTCCTCGGGTGTGCCGAACATGTTGCGGTACAACGTGACCCGTCTCAGATACAGATGCAGGTCGTGTTCCCAGGTGACGCCGATGCCACCGTGCATCTGCACGCAGCGCTGCACGATCGGCCCGGCGAGTTCACCCACGTAGGACTTGGCGACGCTGGCTGAGAGCGCAGCATCGGGTGCGTGCGCAGCCACGTCGGCGACTGCGGCAGCGGTGGTGGCACGGCACGCCTCGAGCCACATCTTCATGTCGGCGAAGCCGTGTTTGAGCGCCTGATAGGACGCCAGCGGACGTCCGAACGAGTGCCGGTCCAACGCCCACTGCACGGTGAAGTCGAAGACCGTCTGCAGGATTCCGACCACCTCGGCGCACTGCAACACCTGGGCGATCTGGCTCTGCCGCTCGATCAACGCCGGCGTCTCGGCTGCGTTGCCGACGGCGGCGGACCCGTCGACGATCACGCCGTCAAACTCGACGGTCGCGTACTGCTTGACCATGTCGACCGACTGCACCGGGGTGATCCGCACGCCCGGCGCGTCGGTGCCGACCAGGAACTGACGCACCACCGAGCTGTCCGCGCCGCTTCGAGCCGTTACCAGCAGCACCGCGCTCTGCGCGGCGGCCTCCACCCGATCCTTGACTCCGTCGATGCGGTAACCGGAATCCGCCGGCACGAAGCCGACAGTCGGATCCTGCGGCACCCAACCGCGGTGCGGCTCCGCAACCGCCCACGACGCCACCGTTTGACCGGACACCAGCGCGTCAATCAGACCCGTGTGGTTGTCCCGATCGCTGGCTTCGACCAGCCCGGCAAGTACCGTGCTGACCGGGTACAGCGGTCCCGGCGCGACGGTTTTCCCGAGCAGTTCGGCGACCATCGCCAAGTCTGCGAAGCCGTCGCCCGACGCGCTGCCCCCGCCCAGCTCCTCGGGCACCAGCAGCCCTGTCCAGCCGAGTTCGGCGGCTCGCCGCCACCAGGCCGGATCGAAGGACTCACCGGCGCCGTGCAGGTCGCGGACGTGACGCAGCGACGCCTCTTTGGACAGAAACGCTTGAGTGGTGGAGGTAAAGAGTATCTTTTCGGGAGAGTCGACAGCGGTCATGAGGCCGGCCGGACTTCCCCGGGCGTTCCTTCGCCGCGAAGGAAGTCGGGAGGCAAGTTTGGTTGGGGGATCATCCGCCTGATCGGTCCTCATCGGGGTGCGCTGGCGACACCGATGTTAGCAATGGGCAATACCGTAAGAGATACCGGAGTTCAGTCGATAATGACGGACGGTCGCCGAAATGGCTGAGTTAGACGACGATGCGGTGACATCGAAGGCCGATGTGCTGGCTTTGGCCGAGGAGGCCGAAGCCGAGGCCGCCGAAGCCGAACTGCTGGCTGCCGCGGCGCGCGCCAAGGCCCGCGCGGCCCGGTTGCGACGTGAAGCGCTCAACGCCGCCGACGACGACGAGTACGAAGACGAGTACGAAGACGACGGCGATTACGAATACGAGGACTACGACGAGTCCGAGGAGTACGACGAGGCCGAATACGAGCCGGAAGATTACGACGAGTCGGCGAATTACAACGAGTCCGAGCCGGTCACGCCCTCGCGGCGGGACCGGTTGCGCAACTCGGTGCGGATGCCGAAGCTGTCCACGATCCTCCAGGGGGCTGCGGTCATCCTCATTCTCGGATTTTTCGTGTTGAGCGGGCTTTTCGCCTGGTGGCATCACGAAAGTTCGGAAAAGCGGCGCCAGGAGGCAGCCTTCATCGCCGGGGCCAAGCAGGGTGTGGTCTTCATGACCTCGCTCGATTTCAACCGCGCCAAACAAGACGTGCAGCGGGTCATCGACAATTCCACCGGTGAGTTCCGGGATGACTTCCAGCAGCGGGCGGCCGATTTCACCAAAGTGGTCGAGCAGTCCAAAGTGGTCACCGAAGGATCGGTGAACGCAGCCGCCATCGAGTCGATGGACGGGCATTCCGCGCAGGTCCTGGTCTCGGCGACCTCACGTGTCACCAATGCCACCGGCGGCAACCCCGACGAACCGCGCGCCTGGCGGCTTCGGGTGACGGTGATGGAGGAGGACGGCCAATACAAGATGTCGAAAGTGGAGTTCGTGCCGTGAGCGACGAAAGGGGCGCCGTCGAACTGACCAAGAAGGACGACGCCGAGGTATCCGGCGGCACGCCCGACACCGTGGTGCGGGGCGCCGCGGCGGACGAACAGCCGGAGCGTCTCGACGCCGCCGACACCGTCGAGGCCCGCGCCAACTACGCGACCTTCGCCGTCGCCCTGGGCAAGACCGCCGAGTCGCACAGCGAGGGTGAGACCTCCGACGAGGAGGTCCCCGAGCCGGTGGACGACATCCACCAGGCCGAGGCGCCCAACCCGGTCCCCGACACCCACGACGTCGCCGACGACTCCGATGACGACGACGACATCGGCATTGCCGACGACACCGGCTACAGCGGCCTCGAGGAAGCCGAAGTGCCCGAGGCGGACGCCGACATCGACGAGCCCGAAACCACCGCGGCTCCCGACGGGGAAGCCACGCCCCGGCGCACCTGGCGGCGCGACTTCTGGCGCCGGCAGATCACGGTCAAGCCGATCCCGGTGATTCTCGTGCTGCTGCTGCTGATTTCCGGTGGGCTGGCCACGTGGATGTACTTCCAGCAGTATCGGCCGGATCAGCTGACCAGCCAGAGCGTGGCGCGCACGGTGATCAACTCGGCGTCGGAGGGAACGGTGGCGGTGCTGTCGTACTCGCCGGAGAGCCTGGATAAGGACTTCGCCGGCGCCAGGTCCCACCTGTCCGGCGATTTCCTGTCCTACTACGACCAGTTCACTCAGCAGTTCGTGGCGCCGGCGTCCAAGCAGAAGGCGCTGAAAACCACCGCCCGCGTGATGCGCGCGGCGGTCCAGGAGTTGCGCCCCACCTCGGCAGTCGTGCTGCTCTTCGTCGATCAGAGCACTACGACCAAGGACAACCCCGAGCCATCGGTGGCGGCCCGCAGCGTACTGGTGACGCTGGCCCTCATCGACGGGAAGTGGCTGATCACCAAGTTCACGCCCGTCTAACCCGGGCGCGCGTCGTCACACCGCGAACGCGCGCCGCAACGACTGAGCGTGCAGGGCCCGGTTCTCCTGGGAGACAACCCAATCCGGGGCCACCGAGTCGAAGCCGTTGAACGTGGCCGCGATCACGTGCAGCCCGGTGGGGACGTAGGCGTGCAGCAGCCGGTTCGCGTAGTCGATCGCTTCGTCCCGGCAGGGATCGATGTCGGCGCAGCTGACGAAGGTCGGCGGCAGCCCTTCCAGATTCGCCCGGTGCGCAGGGACGTGCTGACCGTTGGCGGTGGCGTGGCCGAGGTAGTGGCCCCAGGCGCGGCTCACCGCCTGACCGTTGAGGCCGGGCGTGCGCTGGAATTCCCGGCGCGACGGAGTGGTGTCGGAGTCCAGCATCGGCTGATGCAGGATCTGCACCAGAATCTTGGGTCCCTCCTCGTCGAACATGCGCTGGGCCAGCCCGGCCACCAGCGCGGCACCGGCGTCACGGCCCATCACCGCGATCCGGGTGGCGTCGGCGTTCAGCTCGGCAGCGTGCTCGACCACGTAGCGCAGCGCCGCCTCGGCGTCCTGCAGCGCCGCGGGGGCGGGATGTTCCGGTGCCAGCCGGTAGTCGACCGACACGACCAGGGTGTCGGAATCGCGGGCCAACTCCACGCAGTGCGCGTGGTCGGTGTCTAGATTGCCCGTCACGAAACCGCCGCCGTGGGCGTAGATCACCAGCGGCAACGCCGAGGTGCCGCCGCCCCGGTAGAGGCGGATGTCCAGCTGCCCGCCGTCCGGACCGGCAATCGTCCGCGTTTCGACGTCGACCCCGGCGGTGTCGACCGCGGCCGCCCGCTCGGCGGCCGCCCGGTGGGCTTGTTCCCGCTCGGCCGACAGACTGTCGGCACTGAACTCGACGACACCCACCCGTTCCGCGGCCTCGCGCAGCGCCGGGTCGATCCGGCTAAGACCCTGCGGCCGTGTGACATTCGTTTGCGTCATGCCCTCATATCTCCCGAAATCGATGTTCCGGCCCGTCGGGCCGGAAACCCTCTTCAAGGTAGACCTGCCCGGTCAGGGCATCAATCGAGGGCAGCACCGTCAGCCACCCGCTCGCCGGGCAGCGCCGCGACGGTCGCGGGCAGACCGTAGAGCGCGGTTGCGTTTCCACGCATGATGCGCTCGCGCTGCGCACGCGGAAATCGGTTGATCGCATACATCGGCGAGTCGTAGCTCCAGTGCGGATAATCCGTCGAGAACATCAGGTTGTCACCGAGGTCCATCAACTCCAGGTATTCGCGAAACTGGACGGTGTCGGCGTCTTCCAGCGGCTGGGTGGTGAACCGGACGTGCTCGCGCACATAGTCCGACGGGGGTCGGCGCACCTGCGGCAGATCGCCGCGGCGGGCCGCCCAGATGCGGTCCATGCGTGACATCACCGGCATCGCCCAGGTGAAACCACCTTCGATGAACACCACCCGCAGGTCGGGGTGACGGTCGAACGCGCCGTCGAACACCAGGCTCATCAGGTGCGACACATACAGCAGCGGCCAGGACGCAAAGAAGTCGTGCCAGTGGGCGGGGTTTCCGACCGGGTACAACGGGATCAGCTCGAACGGCGTCTGCCCCATCAGGTGCGTGGCCACCGGCAGCCCGGCGCGTGCCGCCGCCGCGTACAGCGGGTCGAAATGCGGGCTGCCGAACGGGATTCCGCGGGTCTGCGGCGTCATCAACACCTGCGACAGGTACGGGTGACCCGCCCACCGCTCGACCTCCCGGGCGGCCTGCTCGGGTGTCTGCGCGCTGACGCTGATCGACCCGCGCCACCGGCCGTGGGCGTTGCCCTTGTCCAGCCAGACGTCGGCCAGCCAGTCGTTGTAGGTCGACTTCAGCACGTGTTCGGCCTGCGGCAACTGCGCGTCACACATCGGCTCCAGCGAGGCGATGCTCACCCCGGCGTCGACCAGGAGCTGTTGAGCGGCGAAGTCCGGATCGCTGCCGGCCACACCCCCGGTGGGCGGTGCGGCGTCCATCCGCAGCGAAAACGTCTTGTACGAGTCCGGGGTGTCGTAGAAGTGCGAGACCGGGCTGACGGCGTTGCCGGTCGGCCAGATCTTGTCCACCCATTCGGCCGGCGCGTACGACTTGAGCACGTCGGTGGACACCGGCAACGGGTGCACGTCGGTATCGACGACGGTGACCGCGATCTGCCGTTGCCCAGCCTCCTGCTGCCGATCGGGACAAGCAGCTGTGCGTTCGACAACGGTCATGGTGTGCTTCCTTCACTCACGGTCAGCCCGTATAGCTCACTGGCGTTGCGCCACAGAACTTTTCGTTGTTGCTCGGTGTCCAGACCGTCGGCCGTCGCCGCGGGGGCGGTCGTCGACCAGTGCGGGTATCCGGAGCCGTACATCACCAGGTCGGCCTTGCCGGAGAAATCCATCCAGCGCGCGGCGTCGGCGACATCGACGGGCCCGTCCAACGCCGAGGAGCAGAACCGGACATGGTCGGGCAGGTATTCGCTCGGGTAGCGGTCCACCCACGGGGTCTGGTCGCGCATCGACAGCCAGAACGTGTCCAGCCGCCACATCAGCGGGGTCAGGATGTCGTATCCGCCGTCGGCGAACACGAACTTCAGCCCCGGATGCCGGCCGAATACGCCTTCGACGATCAGCGCGGCCAGATGCACGAAGTAGTTCAGCGGCATGAACGCCGCATAGCCCGGGTAGGTGTGCGCGTGCCCGGCGAAGGTGGGCGGATGGTCGACACCGTTGCCGCCGTTGACGTGCACCGCCACCGGTAACCCGTGCGCCGCCGCGGCTTCCCAGATCGGCTCGAACATCGGTTTGCCGAACGGCTCGCGCGACTGCATGGGCACGCCGACCTGGACCAGCTTGGGGTGACCGGCCAGGCGCTCGATCTCGGCGACCGCGCCGCGGGGGTCCTCCGGGTTCACCCGGATGGTGCCGCGGAACCGGTCAGCGCCGTCCGGTTCCAGCCACCGGTCGATCAGCCAGTCGTTGACTGCGGCGCAGATGCGACTGTTGAGCAGGTAGTCCGCGATATTTCCGCGGGTCAGCGGGTTCAGGATCGCGTAACTCGCGCCGCCCTCGTCGAACAGGTGCCGGCTGACGGTGTCGGGATCCGAGCCCGGGTAGTGCTCGCCGTAGAGGTCGGCGCGGTAGTCGCCACCGGGCGCCTGATACCACTGCTGTTCCACGTCGGGTATCGACCGCAGCTTGTGGGCGTCCGGCAGATAACGCCGCAGTTCGGCGTTGTACCGGAAGTGCGGTTGCACGTTGGCGTCCACGAACGGCAGGAAGGTCTGGTTCATGCGGTCAGATACACCTGCCCCTCGGTGACGTCGACCCGGTAGGTGCGGATCCGGCGACTCGGATCGGCAATGTTGCGCCCGGTGGTGATGTCGAATTCCCAGTTATGCCAAGGACATCGGACGATCTCCCCGTCGCGCACCCGACGCAGCCCGCCGGGCTCGTCGGGGGCGGGTTCGTTGGTTCCGCCCACCGGGCCCAGGCACAGCGGCGCACCTTCATGCGAGCAGTAGTTGACGATGGCGTACACCGTGCCGTGCACGTTGTACACGCCCACACCGAACTTCCCGACGTTCACCAGCTTCATCTGGCCGGGTGGCAACTCCTCGACGGAGCACACCAGATGGCGTTGCGGCACCGCGGCACCACCGCCCTTCGCCCGCTGTCAGCTAGATTGCTATTTATACTATGATAGCGACATTCCGCTGTCTGGCCCGCCATCCGGGCTCACTCGGTTGCGCAGAGAGGACTCTCAATGACGCTCAGCACCGACCATCAGGACGGCGCCCCCGTGGCCCTCGACCTCACCGGCGAAACCAGTCCGTATCCGTTCTTCGAATACATGCGGCGCACCGACCCCGTCTGGCACGGCTGTCTGGGCGACCCCGAGCAGATGCCGGAGGAACTGCGGCCCAGCGACGAATGGGTGTTGTTCAAGTACGACGACGTGTTCCGCGCCTTCCGCGACGACCAGACCTTCACCTCGGCCAGATACGACGACACCATCGGTTTGGTGATGGGCCACACCATCCTGGCGATGGGGGGCAAGGAACATCACGACCACCGCAACTTGGTGGCCAAGGCATTCCGGTCCACGGCCCTGGAACGGTGGGAACCCTCGGTGATCGGGCCGGTCTGCGATCAGCTGGTGGACGAAATCAAAGACAACGGCGAAGCGGACCTGGTCAAGGCCCTGACCTTCGAATTCCCCACCCGCATCATCTCCTCGCTGCTCGGGCTGCCGCCCGAGGATCTCGACATGTTCCGCCGGTTGTCCCTCGATCTGATCTCGATCCCGACCGACATCATGGCGGGCCTGACCGCTGCGGCCGAGTTGCACGGCTACTTCCTCAACCAGGTCGAGCAGCGGCGGCGCAAACCCACCAACGACATCATCGGCGACCTGGTGGCCGCCGAGATCGACGGCGAGAGGCTGACCGACGAGGCGATCATCGCGTTCCTGCGCCTGTTGTTGCCGGCCGGTTTGGAAACCACGTACCGCTCGTCGGGCAACCTGCTGTACCTGCTGCTGACTCATCCCGAGCAGCTGGAGATGGTCTACCGGGACCGGTCCCTGATTCCGATGGCGATGGAAGAAGGACTGCGGTATGAGACCCCACTCACCGCGGTCATGCGGACCACCACGCGGGAGGTCGAGATCGGCGGCAAGCTGATCCCGGCCGGCGCGCAGATCGACACGTGCATGGGTTCGGCCAACCGCGACGAAACCCGGTGGAGCAACCCGAACATCTTCGACATCACCCGCCCCCGGCAAGCCCACATCGCCTTTGCCGGCGGAATCCACATGTGTCTGGGCATGCACCTGGCCCGGCTGGAGACGAGGGTGGTCCTGAACAGCCTGTTCGACCGCGTGCAGGACTTGAGGTTCGTCGACGACGACGGAACCGGGGTGGAGTCCAAGATCGTCGGGCTCACCTTCCGCTCCCCCAACAAGCTGCCCGTGACGTTCAGCCCGGCCGCATGAGAAGCCGGGCCGCGATCCTGCACGATGTCGGCGGACCCTGGTCGGTCGAGGAGTTCGAACTCGACGCGCCCCGTGCCGGCGAGGTGCTGGTCCAGTTGGCCGCCGCCGGGTTGTGCCACTCCGACGACCACATCCTCAAGGGCGACATGTCCGCACCCAACGAGGTGTTGAAGGCACTGGGCCTGCCCACCATGTTCCCGATGATCGGCGGCCACGAAGGTTCCGGCGTGGTGCGTGAAATCGGGCCCGGGGTAACCGAATACGATGTCGGCGATCATGTGGTGCTGACGTTCGTGGCGGTGTGCGGGCAGTGCCGCTGGTGCGCCACCGGCATGGAATACCTGTGCGACAAGGGCATCGGCACCCTGACACCGGGCATGCCGACCGACGGGACGTTCCGCCACCACACCGCCGACGGCCGGCCCCTCGGGCACCTGGCCAAGGTCGGCGCGTTCGCCGAACACACTGTGGTGTCGGTGAATTCGCTGATCAAGCTGGAGTCACACCTGCCGCTGGTGCCGAGTGCGCTGTTGTCCTGCGCCATTCCGACCGGTTACGGGTCGGCCGCCAACCGGGCCGGTGTGCGCGGCGGCGATGTGGTGGTGGTGATCGGCGCGGGCGGCATCGGCACCGGAGCGATCCAGGGTGCCCGGATCAACGGCGCCGCGCACATCGTTGCCGTCGACCCGGTGGAGTTCAAACAGAAGTCGGCGTTGCGGTTCGGCGCCACGCACAGCGTCGCCTCGATAGCCGAAGCCCTGGACCTGGTGCGCGACTTGACCTATGGGGTGATGGCGGACGCGGTGGTGGTCTGCCCGTCGTTGATCTCCGCCGACGATGTCCGCGATGCCGTGGCGCTCACCCGTAAGGGCGGGACGTGCGTGCTGACCGGGATGACCTCGCAATTGCAGCAGTCGGTCAACATCAACCTGCAGGAATTCATCCTGATGAACAAGACGTTGGCGGGCACCATCTTCGGCTCGTGCAACGCCAAGGCCGACATCGCCCGGCTGGCCCGGCTCTACCAGACCGGACAGCTCCAGCTCGACGAGATGATCACCCGCCGCTACCGTCTTGACGACATCAACCAGGCCTACGCCGATCTGCTGAACGGCGAGATCGTGCGCGGCATCATCGATTACGCGATCGCCTGACCGCGCCGGGCCGCCTCTGCCGCCGCCCCTCCGCCGCCGACTGTGCGTTTTGTGACAGGACACACCGGTGCAGCGTCGTGTGGTTCACTCTGAGCGGTCAGCGGCTTTGGCCTTCTGCTTGGCCTCGTGCAGCTCCTTGAGTTTCTTGAGCCGCATCAGCTTTTCCACCTGCCCGTAGGCGTCGATCGGGCTGTGCAACGAGAGACCACCGTCGGCGTGGATGACTTGCCCGGTCACCCAGGACATTTCGAGTGTCCCGAGAATGGCCTCGGCCACGTCGGCGGGTTCACCCAGGCGCCGCAGGGCGGTGCGTTTGGACATGCCCTCGACCCAGGCAGGCCACTTTTCGGCATCGGGCAGCATCGGGGTCCGGGTGACCCCGGGCCCGACGGCGTTGATGCGGATGCCGTGGACCCCCCACTCCACCGCCGCGACCTTCACCAGCATGTCCAGGCCCGCCTTGGAGACGCAATAGGCGCCCATGTCCCGGTCGGCCAGGGTGCCGCTGATGCTCGAGACCACGACGATCGAACCGTGCAATTCGGCGTCGATCATGGCTTGGGCGGCGGCGCGGATGGTGTACCAGGTGCCGGTGAGGTTGACCGACAATACCCGCTGCCATTCCGCAACCGGCATTTCCAGCAGCAGGCCGGACGACCCGACTCCGGCCGAGGTCACCACCCGGGTCGGCACGCCGTGCTCGCGCACGGTTTGTTCCATTGCGGCGGCCACGGCATCGGAATCGCTGATGTCGCAGACGATATCCGGCGCCTCGGGTGCGCCGGCGAGATCCCAGACGACGACGTCGTCTCCGGCCTCGCGCAACCGCGCCGCCACTTCGCGTCCGATCCCGGACCCGCCGCCGGTAACCAGAGCGGTCACCGGGCCGGTCCGATCAGGTCTGGCCAGTCGCCGGTGAACGCATAGTCGGACAGTTCGGCGAGTCCCAGACCGTCGTACCAGAACCGTCTGGCGAGGTCCGCATCCGCGGTGCAGATCGCAGTGTGATGAACACCGAGCATGCGTTAGGTCGCGATCCTGGTCATGGTGCTCTCCCATAGGTCGTTGGCCAGTCGGGTGTTTCTGGCCAGGCGGTTCACCCGGGCGATCTTGTGCCGCGAATAGTATTCGCCCGGTGTCCAATCCACGCCGGGGGTGCTCGACGCCAGCCAGATCAGTTGCTCGGCGCCCTGTTCGGATGTTGCGGTGTACCGCTCGGTCGGCAGGTAGCGTTTGGAGAACGCCAGCGCCTTTGATCCCGACGCCGGGCCGAAATTGGAGTTGACGTAACCGGGGTGCACAGTTACGGCAGACAGCCCGCGGCTGTGGTAGCGGCGGTGTAATTCCCTGGTGAACAACACGATAGCCAGTTTGGACAGCGCATAGGCGGTGCTGGGGCGGCGTTGCGCGGTGTTCTCCAGGTCCGCGACGCCGGCCCGCACGATCAGCAGATGCGACGAGCTGGTGGTGTTGACGACGGTGGCACGCGAGTCGACGAGCACGTCCATCAGTTGGGTGGTCAGCAGGAACGGGGACAGGTAGTTCACCTGATAGGTGTGTTCGTAACCATCCGGGGTGAGGTGGATCTTGGTGCCCATGCAGCCGGCGTTATTGAGCAACACGTCGATGCGTGGGTAGGTGGAGCGGATCTTGTCCGCCAGCGCGCGCGCCTGCGCCAGGTCGGCGAAATCGACCACGAAATGATCCGCGTCCAGTTCTGCGGCCACGGCCTCGGTCTTAGTCTGCGACCGGCCTATCACCACGATGTTCGCGCCGCCGCGACGCAACTCGCGCGCAGCCGCGGCACCGATACCGTCGCTGGCGCCGGTGATGATGATCGTTCTCGGGGTCATAGGCTGATGTCCTCCCGCTGGGAGTCTATGACGTGCGCCACACAGCGGTCACAGCCGCCTCACCGCAGCGAGTAGCGCACCGGCAGGTGCTTGAGACCGCCGACGAACGTGGTGGCCACATACTGCGGATCACCGGTCAGTTCAATCGATTCGAGCCTGGGCAGCAACTCGGTGAAGAAACTGTTGACCTCCATGCGGGCCAGTGCGGCGCCCATGCAGAAGTGCACCCCGTAGCCGAACGCGACATGCTTGTTCGGCTCCCGACCGACGTCGAAGCGGAACGGATCGTCGAAAACCTCTTCGTCGCGGTTGCCCGAAACGTACGACAGCAGCACCGACTCGCCCGCGGCGATCGGAACTCCCCGTACCTCGGTGTCCCGGGCAGCGGTGCGCATGAACTGCTTGACCGGGGTGACCCAACGGATCATCTCCTCGGTGGCCTGCGGCATCAGCGAGAGGTCGTCGCGCAGCCGCTGCAACTGGTCGGGATTCTCGGCCAGCGCCTGCAACCCGCCGGAGATGGTGGCGCTGGTGGTGTCGTGCCCGGCGGTCGCGACGATCAGGTAGTAGGACACCGTCTCGATGTCGGACAGCGGTTCGCCGTTGAGCCGGGCATTGGCGATGGCCGATGCCAGGTCCTCGGTCGGGTGCTCGCGGCGCGCAGCGGTCACGTCGTTGAAGTAACCGAAGATGTCCAACAGCGCGGGTAGTTGGTCTTCGACGGTGGTGCCACGTTTGAACTCGGTGTCGTCGCTGCCGAACAGCTCCTGGGTGAGCTTGAGCATGCGGGGGAAGTCGGCCTCGGGTATGCCGAGCAGCGACATGATCACGTAGAGCGGGTAGTTGACGGCGACCTCTTGGACGAAGTCGCATTCCGGCCCCACTTCCAGCATCTTGTCGACATAGATCTTGGCCAGCTCGTCGACACGAACCTTCAACGCCCGCATGGCTTTCGGGCGAAACCAGTTGGCTCCGATCGCGCGGACGTCGCGGTGTTGCGGGTCGTCGAGATGGATCAGCGTCTTGACCCCGATGGCGGCCTGCTGATCGTCGCCCTGGGCAGTGGTCAGGACCGGGCGCGGCCAGTTGGTGAACAGCGTGTTGTCGCGCTCGATGTCCATGATGTCGGCGTGTTTGGTGATCGCCCAGAACGGCCGATAGTGCTCCACCTCGACCCAGGACACCGGAGCACTGGCACGCAGGTGGGTCAGTGCGGCGTGCAGGCGGCGCTCGTCGGTGTAGGTTTGCGGATCGGCCAGCAGCTTGGCGGCCTCATCCATGACCGTAGCGTTCACGGGCGAATCTCCTTCCAGGCGGCGGCAATACAGTCTTGGGAAGCGGCGTAGAAGATCGGCCACACCCGGTCGGCGATGCCCTCGCAACGGCTTCGCAGTGCGGCACCGATTTCGCCGACCGGTGCGACCACCGCCAGGGTGCTCAGAATTTCATCGTCGACGAGTGCGGCCATCGCGTCCCACTCGCCTGCTTTGGACATCCGGTGCAGTTCGGTGTGCAGGTCACCCCAGCCGTGCAGGTCCAGCACCCGGCGGTAGGCGGGTGTGGACCCGTAGAACGCAATCTGCTTGCGCGCAGCCGCGATTGCGGTCGCCAGCTCGGCCTCGTCGGTGCCGGTCGCCACCATCACTTCGGCCGCGACTTCGAAGTCGGCGCGGTCCCGCCCGGCGCGTTGCAGACCGCGCAGTAGCGTCGGCATCGTCACCTCGGTGAGGTAGCGCCCGGAGACCATCGGGTGACCGAGGTGGCCGTCGGCAACCTCACCGCACATCTCCGTCATCGCCTCCCCGACGGCGGCCAGGAACACCTTCGGGGCCGGGTGCGGCATGGGTTCCGGGGTGAACATCGGGGTCATGATCTTGTGCGTATAGAACTCGCCTTCGAACCGCAGCCGTTCGCCGTCCTTCCACGCCGACCAGATGGCTCGCAGCGCCGCGACGAATTCGCGCATCCGGCGGGCCGGGTGGCTCCAAGGCATGCTGAACCGCTTCTCGATATGGGCCTGGATCTGGGTGCCCAGCCCGAGGATGAACCGGCCCTGCGAGTACGCCTGCAGATCCCAGCCCAGGTTGGCCACGGTCATCGGACTGCGCGCGAACGCGACGGCGATGTTGGTGCCGAGTTCCAGACGCGTGGTGTGCTCGGCGGCCAGCAGCAGCGGCAGGAACGGGTCGTGGCTGGTCTCGGCCGTCCAGCCGCCGGCAAACCCGTGTTGTTCCAGTGCGGTGGCGGCCTCGACCGCGTCGTCGAGCCTGTTCGGGATACCTCCGTCGATCTTGAGGCCCCCACGCGACATGATGGAAAAGCTACAGTAAGCGATTCGGTAGGGTCAACGTGTTCGATGCGCGCCGGCACCGACCCGCTACAGTGAGCAGTTCAACAGGTTCGGCCCGGCGAGTGAGGACCAGGATGGGTAAGCCCGAGGATTGGGAAGAGACCCTCGTCGACCTCGACCGGCGTCGCCGCCACGCGTGGGCCATGGGGGGCCCGGAGCGCCTCGACAAGCACCGCGGCAAAGGCAAATTGGACGCCCGCGCCCGCATCGACTATCTGCTGGACCCGGGTACCTTCCGCGAACTGGGTACTTTGGTCGGCGGCGACACCGCGGCCGACGCGATCGTCACCGGATCGGGTCTGATCGACGGTCGACCGGTGATGGTGGGCGCTGAGGACTTCACCACGCTGGCGGGCAGCATCGGCCCCGGCGGCAACTCCAAGCGGCACCGGATCGCCGAACTGGCGGTGCGCAACAAGGTCCCGATGGTGATGTTGCTGGACGGCGCCGGCTTCCGGCCGACCGGTGGCCACTACGGCCGCAGCCCCACCGACCTGCTCGCGCAGACGCAGTGCTCGGGCCGGGTCCCGACGGTGGCAGCGGTGCTGGGGCCGTCGGCGGGACACGGCGCTCTGGTGGCCCCGGTGTGCGATTTCCGGATCATGAGCCGACACGGCACCATCTTCACCGCCGGACCGCCGGTGGTCAAAGAGTCCACCGGCGAAGACATTTCGAAGGAGGACCTGGGCGGCCCGGCTGTCGCGCTGCCCAGCGGGGTGATCCACAACGTCGCCGAGGACGACGAGTCCGTGCTCGACGACATCCGGCGTTATCTGTCGTATTTCCCGCCCAGCGCGTGGTCGTACCCGCCGGCGCTGGAACCGGACGAGACCTGTGAACCGCGACCGACACCGGAGTTGCTCAGCATCGTCAGCCGCGACAACCGCCGCGTCTACGACATGCGCGCAGTGCTCGACGTCGTGTTCGACCGGCCCGATTGGTTCGAGGTTCAACCGACGTTCGGCAAGGCGATCATCTGCGCGCTGGCCCATCTCGGCGGCCAACCGGTCGCCGTCGTCGCCAACCAGCCGCAGGTGCTGGCCGGTTCCATCGACGCCGCGGCCGCGGACAAGGCGGCGCACTTCATCCTGGTGGCTGATTCGTTCCACCTGCCGATCATCTTCCTGGCCGACAACCCGGGCATGCTGCCCGGTAGTCGCTCGGAGAGCCAGGGCGTGCTGCGCAGCGGTGCGCGGATGTTCGCCGCCCAGACCGCGGCGACGACGATCAAGTTGCACCTGACGTTGCGCAAGGCGTACGGCTTCGGTTCGATGGTGATGTCGCTGCTCGGATTCGACCAGCAGACAGCCACTTTCGCCTATCCGGGTGCGACGATGGGCGCCATGAGCGCGGCCGCGCTCACCCGCGCCTCGCACGCTGCCGAGGATCTGTCCGCCAAGCTGCGCAAGGCCGAATTGCAGGCCTCCTACCGGTCGGCGGAGAACATGGGCTTCGACGAGCTGATCGATCCGCGGGAGACGCGCGACGCGCTGCTGGATGCCCTAAGGCGCGGCCTGTCCAGCCGGCAGGCGGTCGCCGAGCCGGTAACGCGCACCGTCATC